>CAVAVU010000068.1:0-2774 GCA_963592205.1 bacterium | reverse complement strand
ATATAGAATACTGTGGATATAAAAGGGTAAAGAGGAGTGTATAAATATGAAAAAGAAGTATGTAGCACCTACTATGGTAGGAGAAAGATTTGTGGCCAATGAGTACGTGGCAGCATGTGGTGATGAAAATAAAGTGTATAAGTTCAAGTGTGATGCACAGAAGTGGACGGGATTGACTGGTTCGACAGTGTGGCTGAATGGACCGGATGGATTGCCGGAAACTAATGATGATGTAAAACTGGGAAGTTATGGCCAATGCGGAACTGAACATGAAGCAAAAACGACGGATGATTTTTCTCAAGGATATCTGAAGAAGAATGTGGGTGGTATTCCTATAGGAAAGAGAGTGGACGTTATTGTTTGGAAAGGAGACGACGGTCATAATATTCATTGTACAACTAATCTTGATATTAATACTTGGGAGACTGCAAAATCATAAAACAAACATATATGCATACATAAAAAGAACCGGATTCCCGGTTCTTTTTTAAAATCTATGGAAAGTATCGAGGAACCAATATGGAATTAATGGAAGATGGAACTACAATAGAGCGTCAGATGTTTGCAGTGGCAGCAGAGAAGAAAGTACCGCTGTATGGCGTGCTGGAATTATTGCCACTTTGTAATCTGAATTGTGATATGTGTTATGTGCGCATGAGCAGAGAAGAGATGAATCGGGTGGGAAGGCTGTGCACGATTGAAGAATGGACCGGAATTGCGGAAGCTATGATGAAAGCCGGGACGCTGTTTGTCCTTCTGACCGGTGGTGAACCGCTGCTGTATCCACATTTTCGAGAGTTATATCAGAAACTCCGTGAGCTGGGGATGATCGTTACGATCAACACCAATGGAACACTGATCGATGAGGAGTGGGCAGATTTTTTTGCGGAAAACAAACCAAGAAGAATTAATATCACACTATATGGAGCTTGCAATGAGACCTATGAACGTCTGTGTCATTATCCGGGCGGATTTGATAAAGCAGTGAACGGAATCCGGCTTTTGCGGGAGAGAAACATCGACGTGAAGGTGAATGGAAGCCTTGCAAAGGCGAATGTGGATGACAGGATGAAGATCATTGAGACAGGTGAATCGCTGGGAGCACCGGTGCGGATTGATACCTATATGTATCCGGCGGTGAGAGAACGTGGACATGCATATAATGATCAGACCAGACTTGACCCGGAGATGGCGGCAAAAGCACGTGTGGAGATCCTGCGGAGAGAGATGGGCGAGGAAGTATTTGCCGAATACCGCAGACTCAGGCTGGATGAAGCGCACAATACCCCGGAAGGGGAAGCGGTCCCCGGGCGGATGTCATGTCGTGCCGGGCAGAGTTCTTTTGTAGTGAACTGGCAGGGGGAGATGCGTTCCTGCGTGGTACTGGATAAGCCAAGTATTTCACTTCGGGATGTGGAGTTTGACAAAGCATGGGAGCACACGGTAAAAGAGACAGCAAGTATCCGGACTGCAGTCAGATGTAACAGCTGCAGGCTCAGGAAGGTATGCAATACCTGTGCGGCGGCAGCGATCGCAGAGACCGGAAGAGCGGACGGAGTGCCGGAATATCTGTGCAGATATACAGAAGCTACGGTGAGATACCTGAAGGAGACTATGAAATAGGGGATATCGTTTCCTTTACTCCATAATTTGAAAATGATATAATAAAACAGACTATGAAATACAAAGGATGATGAGATGATAGATATACATGCACATATACTCCCGGGGATTGATGATGGAGCCGAAGATATGTACGATACGCTGGAGATGGCACGTATGGCAGCGGACAGCGGAGTGGATAAGATCATAGCAACCCCGCACTGCAATATCCCGGGAATGTATGGGAATTATTTTGGAAGAGAATATATTGACAGCTATGAAAGTGTGGTCAGAGCGGTCAGAGAAGAGAAGATCCCGATAGAGATCCTGCCGGGAATGGAAGTATTTTCAACAGAGGATCTTCCAGATCTGATCGTGGATCACAAGATTATGCCGCTTAATCAGAGCCGGTATATACTGATGGAATTTGCATTTGATGAAGATCCGGAATTTGCAGATCTTATTTTGCAGAGAGCGGCAGAGGTTGGAGCCAAACCGGTGATCGCACATGCGGAGAGATATGAGTTTATCCAGGACTATCCGCAGATTGCATATCGATGGTTCAGAAAAGGGTATGTGATCCAGGCAAATAAGGGAAGTTTTCTCGGAAGATTTGGGAGTATGGCAAAGCGTACGGCAGACAGCCTCCTGCGCCATAATCTGATCATGGTAATCGCAAGTGATGCACACAGTCCACTGCAGAGAACGCCGTATATGTTAGATACATATGAGGAACTGAGTCGAGAATATTCGGAAAAGCATCTGGATGTGTTATTTCAATATAATCCGGCAAGGATCTGTGATAACAGGGAAGTCCTGAGATTGGAACCGATTTCGTATTCTGGACGTCAGCAGTTATATTAAACAATAAAGGAGAAGAACTATGAGGAGACTAAAAATAGCAGTATGCCTGATATTCGTAGTGTCTTGTGCTGTATTTGCCGGATATACTGTGAAGTCTAAAATGATAGAAGATCATACACCGCCGGTGATCACGTGTGACGAAGATACGGTGACACTGAGTGTGCAGGCCGATCAGGATGAGCAGCAGAAAGCACTTTTAAAAGGGGTAAAGGCAGAAGATAACAAGGATGGTGATCTGACATCGTCTGTCCGTATTGCTTCTATGTCGCATTTTATTGCGCCGGGTAAACGAACGATCAGTTATGTAG
>CAVAVU010000067.1:0-16920 GCA_963592205.1 bacterium | reverse complement strand
CCACAGAGAGGTATCGTATCTTTTCTTCTCTGTTTCCAGATAGATGTTTGGTGACAAATAATAATTATACTGTTTTGCAGCTTCCAGCAGTTGGAGGATTTCTGCCGCATTTGGGTGAAGACAGTATCTGTCCACATTTTGTCTCTCATATTGTGGGAAAAATGGTGACAGTTGTATCTCAGGAAAGAATAACAGATCACAGTCTTTTGCTGTATGACAAAACTGCAACGATGTTTCCAGATTCTTTGCCACGGATTCTTTTATTGACATTTGTGCTAATGCAAGTTTCATAGTGTGCCTCCTGTACTTATATTACTTTCATATAGAAAAAGCACACGCTGCAGATGAATATTCAGACGACAATCGTGTGCTTACTTATTATGTTATGCCAGTTATGTTATGCCGGGCATATATCTGTATTAAATATTTTAAGAAATTTACTGTGCTTTTGCCGGAGAAGCCATCTGGTTGATATCCGGAATAGCGATCAGGATCGGATACAGGATGATGGAAATTACTAGTCCGCCAACGCCCTGAATGATGTTAGCCGGAATACTTGCTGCTGCAGATGCGCCATACAGGAAATATTCGCAAATGAAATATCCACCGGCTACCAGCACGATATCAATCACACCGCCAATCAGAACGGCAATGTATTTTTTCTTCTTATCTGTAGCCATTTTCTGATAAACAAGTCCTGCAAACAGTGCGATCAGTCCTTTTACTGCAAATGTAATCGGAACGTATACAAAGTATCCGCCAAGCAGATCGGCCATAGCTGATCCAATACCGGCTGCAAGAAGTCCCCATACAGGTCCAAGGATTACGCCGGAGAGGATTACGATTGCATCACCTGGGTGGATATATCCATTGGTTCCCGGAGTAGGGATGCGGATTGACATTGTAGCCACACAAGCCAATGCTGCGAATAAAGCTGCCATTACAATTTTCTTCAAGTTTGTATTCATAGTCTCTTCCTTCTTTCATGTTCTTATCTTTTGTTAGACCATACTTTACTACTTGGGTGGATTGCAATAAAGAGCCAATTATCATAAAAATGACCAGTCCAGTTTATTTCTTGCGAAAACGGTCCGGAATCGTTTTCAGACTGATGGTAAACAGATCCCGGATGGTGCGCTGCAGGAATTCCCGGCTGTCCGGATCAAGATCCCTTGCTGCCTGCATCAGAATCTGCAGATTGGAAGACCAGTTCTGCACCAGTTCTTCGGTGGAGAATACATCGGTGGAATGAAGCAATTCAAACAAGGTGTCTACAAATCGTTCTCTGTCTGCCGGTGACAGTCCAAGAATCCAGGTGTTCAGTGTCTCATCCATATGTCTGGCACCGGAATTCAGGTGATTTGCAAGGGCAAAGTCATTGCCATTCACCACCCAGCTGGCAGGATCATGCTGAAACAGGGAAAATGCCCGGCTTTTTACGACTTCGTAGTCTTCCTGCGTCTCAAAGAGCATGCCTACCAGTGAAGATTGCGGCACGGTTTTATGGATGCGGTCTTTCATTTGTTCGTATTCCGGTAATTCAAAGAAGGATTTTAGGAATCCTGGACCGTCATGAGAATATACTGCAAGGATACGTCTGCGGATTGATGGATCTGATTTGACCGCAGAGTAAACCGCCAGATTACCGCCTTTGGAATGTCCGCCAAGATACAGATTGCCCGGAAAATGGCTGGCAGCGTCGTGAAGATATCGGATGGCTTCCAGCTGTCCGGCAATCGGATCCTGAAACGCCATATTAAAATCCTCCTTCCAACCGATGATGCTGGAATCTGTACCTCGGAAAGCGATGTAAGACGTGTCCGGAGTAAGTCGAAATGTAACTGCTGCAAACTGTTTTTCTGTTGCAGCATCGTATTTCTGGGTATAACCACAGATTCTGATATTACGGAATCTCGGGCTGCATGCCAATGCGATCATAAGTTCCAGACAGCTTTTGCCGTTCCAGATCCCATGGAACATCTGCTCAAAATATTCGGCCTTTAAAAGCTCTGCAAAATGAATGCCTGACCAGTCTCCTTCGGCAAGTATTTCCTCCGGGAAAAATGTATATGCAATGGAAGAGAGCACCAGACTGTCTACCTGGCAGAAAGGGCGTTCCTCAAAGGTATCTAAGGATGTTCGGGTGTAACCAAGTATACTTTTCATAAGAAATCCCTCCGTTTCATTCTTAGCGTATGCAACATTTTACTTTTCAATTATTATAGCATGGATTAAAATGTTGTTAAGACCAAAAGAAAGAATCAGAGTCTTTATAATATAGAAGCGAAGAGATTGAGATGAGCACAGACAGAACAGAGTATGGAATTTATTCACAGATCGCATCTTGTGAAGGAATCCGCGCCAGAGATATAGCAAAGGAACTGCATATTGACCGTAAAACGGTGAACCATTATCTTTATCGATCACCCTATATGCGGGATCTCTGTTACCAGGATAAGGATTATAGGTGGCATGCATTGATCCGTCAGGCACGTCCGCATCTGGGACTTGTGGACTACAGCGGGTATTATGGAACGGTAAAAGAATTTCTGGAACTTAATGAAGATGAATGGTTTGCAATGCTGCTTGCTGGATGCAGGCAGATCGGACGGAATCTCAATGATACCAGAGGATTGTTCCATTCATTCCGGGATGCCAGAGAAGTCATGAGAGGTTTATTTGCTGATCTGGATATCATGGGAGCAGACAGAGTACAGTATGAGAACTGGGGAATCGTATTTGAACTACGGATCCGCAGATCCAGATATATCCGCATTTATGCAGATGTGCTGGTGATCACAGACCGCTATGTCTTTTCGCTGGAATTTAAAATGAAAGACAAGATCGATCCGGATGAGCTCAGTCAGGCTGCCAAATACAGTCCATATCTCGAAGTAATCTTCGGACCGGAATATGAGGTGGTTCCGGTGCTCGTGCTGACGCGGGCAGAGGATCTGTACCGATATGAGAAACTTGACGGCACAACTGCAGAAGTACCGGTGTGCTCCGGAGATATGCTGTTCAATGTACTGGACGAATATCAGGGGATCGTGAAAGAAAATATAAAATAAAATGATGAGTTTGAATCACAAATGTAAAGAAGCGATGAGAGGTGATTAATTATGAAGAGAGGCGAATTAGTTGCATTACCGAAAGTAGAACTTCACTGTCATTTAGATGGTTCACTGAGTCGGGAGTTTATCGAAAAGAGACTTGGCAGAAAGGTATCACAGGCAGAATTGAGTGTATCGGAGGACTTCGGGAGGCTGGATATGATGTGCTCCGCAGTATGCATCAGGAACATGTATGTTATGCGGAAATCCGTTTTGCTCCGCTTCTGTCCGAGACTTCGGACATGGACTGCCGGAAAGTGATCGAGGCAGTCATTGCCGGAATGAATCAGGGAAAACAGGATTTTGGTGTGGAATATGGCATTATCACCTGCGCTATGCGGCATCACAGTGCGGAAGAGAATCTGCGGATGCTCCGAATTGCCAGAGAATATCTGGGGGAAGGCGTCTGTGCGGCAGATCTGGCAGGAGCAGAAGCACTGTATCCGATGTCTGAATTCATGGATGTATTTCAGACCGTAAAGAAACTTGGCATGCCATTTACTCTTAATGCGGGTGAGTGCGGAAATGTCCGGAATATTATAGATTCGGTAGAAGCAGGAGCCGGACGTATCGGTCATGGCATCGCCATGCGCGGACATGGGGGACTTCAAGCTGAACTGGCGCAGAAAGGCATTGGTATCGAAATGTGTCCGATCAGTAACCTTCAGACGAAAGCGGTACAGAGGAGTATCCACTCCGAGAATTCCTGGATGCAGGGCTGAAAGTAAGTATCAATACCGATAATCGCACGGTCAGCAATACCAGCCTCACAAAAGAACTGGAATTCGTGCAGAGTACGATGGCGTGAGTGATGAAGATGTGCAGAAAATGATGCAAAATGCAGTGGAGACGGCATTTGCAGGGGATGATGTGAAAGATAGCTTGTTGAAGAAGATAGACACAAAAAATTAACAAGTTAAATACTGGATAAACAATAAAAATTATGTTATACTAACAAAACAAAATATGTAAGGGCGGTGAAAAAATGGCAAATGTCTATGATACTGCAAAATATATCTTGGAGGAGATGGGCAATATGTCCACTATGAAACTTCAAAAACTTTGTTATTATTTTCAGGCTTGGTCTCTGGTATGGGACGATTCGCCATTATTTGAAGAAGATTTTCAGGCATGGGCAAATGGACCAGTATGCCCGGAGTTATTTTATAAGACAAAGGGGAAATATTCAGTAAGTGCAATTGATGAAGAGGGTGGTGAAGGTGATCTTTCTGCCAATCAGAAAGATACAATAGATCGGGTGCTTGAACACTATGGAAAGCATGATGCCCAGTGGCTGAGTCAGTTGACTCATATGGAAGATCCTTGGATTTGTGCAAGACAGGGCGTTCCTTCAGGTGCAGGATGTAAGAATGTGATTACAAAAGAAAGCATGGCAGTATATTATGGCGGTCTCTAAGAAAGATAAGAAAATTAAACAAAAAGAAAATCCAAAAGGGAAAATTATTGCTCAGGGTGGAGATCCTGGGCAATATTATTCACAAAATCCGGCGTGGACATTTGCAAATGCAGATCAGGAAATGTGGGCTTTTTCACAAGAGCATATAGGAGAGTTAATTTGGACAGAACTATTTCCAAGATTAATGGCATTGGAAACACAGACGTGGAGTGAAATTCTTGTACGTGATAAAAAGCAGAATCATTCTTTAGATTTAAAAGATTTAAATAAAATAGCACAAGACAGATTGATTTCTAAATATATAGAAGCGGAATCACTTATTTCACTGCGGATTACCGGAAATCACAGATTGTATGGCTATATGACAGGGAGAGTATTTAACGTGTTGTGGTATGATGATATACATGGAGATAATAACAAGTGTGTCTGTAGATCGCATTTAAAACATACGTAAAAGTATTCGGTGTATAAAGCATAGCGAAGAATTAATGTGTTAATTTGTATACTCAGTTGATGCATACTTAGTTTTTGTTGAGTATAAACTCAAATGTGAAAAATAATGCGGTGGGAAGATTATTGGACACCAGATGGGTTATTCTGTACATAGTTCAGGAAATAAATAACAAATCACAGAGGAGGAACTTGTTATGAGTAAAAAAGAAGGATACAGCAGACAGGGATTTTTTGGAGAAATGATTCATTATGATGCAAATGGACACAAGATTGGAGAGAGTCGCCCAGGATTCTTTGGCGGAGTAAATCATTACGATGCAAAAGGTCATAAAACCGGTCACAGCGATCCGGGATTTTTTGAGAGATGGAAGCATTATGATGATTAATTAAGATGCAGACTTTGTTCAGGGGATGAAAATGTAAATAACCGCACAAACAGAAGAGGAATATAATAGATGAGTTGGATGTATGATAAAGAGCTTAGAAAAATATGTTACATTTTTACAGCTGTTATAGTAATATTGTTGATATTCGGACAGGTTATATATCCCAGATATAAAGCTGGAATTGACGAAGAAGAAAGAAAGGAAGCTGCTGTCGAGCAGAAGAAAGCAGATGAAAGAGCGGAAGATTATATCAAAGAATATGCTGCGCAGCTGCAGACACGAATGCGTACTGCAGGTGTGGGTGATCTTACTGTGACATATACGGAATGGGCAGATGAAATCTTCGATGAATATTTTGGAACAAAGGAAGACGAAGATGCAGACTACGTTTATTATTATGGTGTTTCATATCAGAGCGAAGAAATTAATCAGATTTATACACAAGATACCAGGGACGGAAGTTATGATTCATTCATCCGACTTATGGATATTGAACGCGGTGTAAAGAATTCCAGATATGATCCAGAATATCATAGACATGAGATTAAATTTGGGGATAAAATAATTGCAGTATATATTGACAATGAGGATCATAGTACGCAGATGACAATTGAGGGCATTCAGGGCGCAACGTACTGTTTAGACATGGGTGATACGAAACCAAGGCTTCTTGTAGATGATGAAGCAGTGAATGTTAAGCAGGAAGAAAATGATACAACTGATACCAGTACGGGTTCATCTGGTGGGATGCTTGACATCGGTTCAACTGATTCAACGACCTCAGACAGCAGTTACTCTTCGTGGAGAATGGATCCATACGATGTATATGATTATGATGATCCGGATGACTTTGCAGATGAATGGGCAGAAGAATTTGGAGATGGAGATTATGATGAAGGGTATGATGATGCGTATGATTATTGGGAGAATTCGCAGTAGAAATAGTAAAATATTAAGCAGCCAAGGAGATATATGAAACGAAAAATGAATTTTAAGCAAATCGTGGCTTTATTATGTGCCATCATAATACCAATACTTTATATAATCACCATTATACTGTTGATTATAGGCAATCCATATAGTCAGCTTTTTCTTGCAATATCTCTGGGAGCGACATTTTTTCTGATTCCTATTATGTATTTGGTGACGAAGCTACCAAAGGATATGGCAGAAATTTATGGCAATGTATCAGATGCTTTAAAGAATGACGAAGATAGGAATGGTGACGAGTAACAATTGACTGAGTAAAAAAATATGGAAATGACAGAGACGGTTATAGATGGAATACAACTGCACATCGCGGAACATGGACATGGAGGTCCGGTTATTTTCTGGGGAATGTATCCGCATCAGGAGCAAGAAGTGGAACATTTGTGGGAGGAACTGTTAGAAATAGTATCGGAGAAAGATTTTCTACTTGTGGCATTTCAGGTGGAAGACTGGAATCGGGATTTTTCACCCTGGGAGGCACCTGCTGTGTTTGGAACAGAAGGATTTGCCGGACAGGGAAGCGAGACTTTGAGATGGCTGACGGAGAAATGTGTTCCGTATATCGAAAAAACATATGATGTCAAAGATTGTGAATATTGGCTGGCGGGATATTCTCTTGCCGGTTTATTTGCGTTATGGGTGGCATATGAATGTGATGTGTTTTCGGGAATTGTATGCTGTTCAGGATCGTTGTGGTTCAAAGAGTGGGATGTTTATGTGAGAGAACATAAGCTTCAACATAAATGTATGGTGTACTTGAGCCTTGGTGGAAAAGAAGAGAAGATAAAGAATAAAGTGATGGCAACGGTGGGAGAGCGTACCAGAGAGCAGGAAAGGATACTACAGATGGATCCGTTAGCAGAGCAGGTGATTCTGGAATGGAATGCAGGAGGTCATTTTTGCAGATTCAGGAAAGAGGCTCGCCAAAGGAATTCGATGGCTGTTGGTGAATAATGATGAGAGAAGATAAAAACGAGACAAGATGGGACAAGTTACTGCATATCCGGACAATGGGACGAGACGATTCCAATGCGGATCAGTATCGTTATCCTTATGAGCCGACGCCTTATTCGGTATTGGAGCGTCTGGCGAATGCCGGATATATGCGAAAAGGGAATACAGTGCTGGATTATGGATGTGGCAAGGGGCGTGTGGACTTCTTCCTGTCTTATCAGACAAGATGCACATCCATCGGAATAGAATATGATGAGCGGATTTATGAGAAGGCAGCGGAGAATCAGGTTTCGGCAGTGTCTTCTGGCAGGACGACATTTGAACTGGCGAATGCGGAATATTATCAGGTGCCAGAGTCGGTAGACTGTGCTTACTTTTTTAATCCATTTTCAGTAGAGATACTTCAGAAAGTCATTGCACGGATCCTGGAGTCGTATTATACATGTCCAAGATCCATGCAGTTATTT
The DNA here is from genome assembly GCA_963592205.1 of bacterium. GTDB lineage: Bacteria > Bacillota > Clostridia > Lachnospirales > Lachnospiraceae > Claveliimonas. The sequence continues at coordinate 9,140 of CAVAVU010000067.1, read as the reverse complement.
TTCTACTATCCATCAGATGAGTATATCGCATATCTGATGACAGTAGACGAGTTGTCATTTGTAGATGAGATCGATTGCCGTGATTTGTTTCCAGGGGATGATTCAAGGGAGCGGATTGTGGTACTTGAAATTTTATAAACTATCTTTGATTATTTAGGTTGCTGCGTTTCATTGCGACGCCATCTTCCATAATACTGAATCCAAGACGCTGGTAGAATCCGGCATTTTTGCTTTCTTCTGGCATGATTTCTATATATAAGTAGTTTTGGTATTTTTCTTTTACCATTTCAATCATGTGACTTGCGATACCATATCCCTGATAATCAGGTGACACCAGCACATAGTGGATGAATGCAACCAGTTCGCTGTCATCCAGCACACGGACAAGTCCCACCAGCTGTTCCCCGGCCCATGCGGAGATTACGGTAGAAGAGTGCAACATTGCCTTATGCAGTCGCTTTGGATATTTTCCAGATAACCATCCTACGGATAAAAACAATTCCTGTAATTGATCTTCGGTAAATATTTTTTCGGTTGTATATTTGATGTTCATAATATCTCCTAAAAATTAGTGATTTCCGGTACAGCCGTGTTTGTTTTCTCCACAATGATGCTCGCCGCAGGAATGGTTATGGCTGTGGTGAGAACATTGCACATCAGGATTATAGTTCAATCCGTCTGCAAGATATGCATTGACTGCTTCGTCAGCAGAGCTAGACACACCACCGTATAATTTGATGCCTGCTTCAGCAAGTGCAGCCTGCGCACCGCCGCCGATACCTCCGCAGATCAGAACGTCGACCTGAGCGTGTGTCAGAAATCCGGATAATGCACCGTGTCCCTGACCGTTTGTGGATACAATCTGTGTTCCTGTAATCTGTTCATTTTCAATATCGTATAATTTGAATGTCTCGGTATGTCCAAAATGCTGGAAAATCATACCGTTTTCATAAGTTACTGCAATTCTCATAGTTACATTCTCCTTTTTCTCAATGATTGATGTTGCGACGGAATCGTACACCGATGTGCATCGAGTGAAGCAATGTGAAGAAGTATCACCCTGGCACAGGCGATAATGTCCGCCGGATATCAGCAGAGCTTTTCCATGAATCAGACTGTCTGCGATTTTATATCGGGCAGATTCATAGATTTCTGTAACGGTTGTACGGGAGATTTCCATTTGTTTTGCACATTTTTCGTGTGTAAAATGTTCCAGGTCAATCAGGCGTATAGCTTCAAACTCATCCAGTGTCAGGCAGATTGTACCATCGGAAGGGAATCCTTCTGGTCTGAAACTGTCGTATACAGGTTCAGAACATATTTTTCTACATTTGCTTGGTCTTGCCATATCAGTCCTCCAAAAATATTTCCGTCATATGTCGAAAATAGTGTAACTTATATATGATTGAAATACAAGTTACTATGAAAAATATGAGTGACTATATATTTTATTATCAGTATTCAAATTATTGATATCCAGTGCTATAATCCTTATGTTACAAAAAGAATGAAATGAGGTATTATAATGGAATCTATAAAGAAAAAACTACCGGGCGTATTAACCTGCTTTATCATAGCAGTACCATCCTGGCTGCTCGGTAAGACCTTCCCAATCATCGGCGGTCCTGTGATAGCAATTCTTGCAGGCATGTTGATCACGATGGTCTGGAAGAATAAGGGAAATGCAGAGGCTGGCATTAAATGGACATCCAAGATTATTCTTCAGACCGCCGTCGTATTGCTGGGATTTGGAATGAATCTGGGCGTTATTCTGCAGACTGGTAAACAGTCACTGCCGATTATTGTGTGTACAATCAGTACATCGCTGATCATTGCGTGGATTCTTCGCAAGGTTATCCATGTACCGTCCAACACATCAATTCTGGTAGGTGTGGGTTCGTCTATCTGTGGCGGATCTGCAATTGCAGCAACAGCACCGGTCATTGATGCGGATGATAATGAAGTGGCACAGGCAATCTCTGTTATCTTCTTCTTTAATGTGCTGGCTGCGATATTTTTCCCAATATTAGGAAAAGTTATCGGTTTCGATACCACATCGGGAGGAGCATTCGGAATTTTTGCCGGAACGGCGATCAACGATACATCTTCTGTAACGGCAGCTGCATCAACCTGGGACAGTATGTGGAATCTCGGAAGCGAGACACTGAATAAAGCGGTAACAGTAAAGCTTACCCGTACCCTTGCAATCATACCAATCACACTGGTGTTATCCGCAATCCGGGCAAAGAAGGCGGAAAAGGATAATCAGAAGACGAATGGATTCAGCTTGAAAAGAGCATTTCCAATGTTTATCTTATATTTTGTAATCGCAGCAATCATCACAACCGTATGTATACATATGGGCGTAAATGCGGATGTATTTGCACCGATGAAAGAATTGTCGAAGTTCTTTATTATCATGGCTATGGCAGCAATCGGACTGAACAGTAATGTGATCGAGCTGATTAAGACCGGTGGTAAGCCGATCATTCTGGGAGCATCCTGCTGGGCAGGCATTACCGTTGTGAGCCTAATCATGCAGCACGTGATGGGAATCTGGTAAAATGTGAATATGATGTAAAGTTAAGTCGTGGCGAAAGCTGCGGCTTTTTCTGTATCTGAACAGTTATGTAGATGTTTACATTTTCCTCGAAATTGTTATAATAAGCTATGTTTGCTTGAAATATAAGACAGAAAAGAAGGAATATGAATGGATATTATTAAGAAATTTGGAGATAAAATAGGGAGCGAAGCCCTGACAGATCCGGAGAAAGCGCGCAGACTGCTTCTTACCGGATATCGCCTGCAGGAAAAAAGATTGCGCTTTTTCCCGGATAAAGAATTACCGTCATCCGGCCAGTATGTGGCGCGTGTTGTAATGCATAATATTATCCGGGCACTTGCAAAGTCTGAAAATGCAGCGATGGTAAGCATCTTTGTGCCGGGAGAACTGCTGACGGCAGCAGGACTGACACCGTATTCGGTAGAGGCGTTGTCATGCTTCATAGCCGGAACCAGATGCGAACAGGCATTCTTGCGAAGAACAGAAGAAGAGGGATTCCCGGAGACCATGTGCTCATATCACAGAGTCTTTTTAGGAGCGACACTGACCGGTCTTGTGCCAACACCAAAGTGTACAATCTATACGAATCTCGCCTGTGATGGCAATATGATGACATTTCCGTATCTGAAACAGAAGAACGAACTTCCGGGCTTCTATATCGATGTTCCATATGAGAAGAATCAGGAATCTGTGGAATATGTGGCAGGACAGCTCAGAGATATGAAGAAATTTCTGGAAGACGTAACCGAAAAGAAAATTTCCGAGGAGGCGGTGCAGCAGGCAGTTGCTAACAGCAAAAAAGCAGCTGCTAATTATCAACAGCAGCTGGCGTTGCGCAAAGATCATGATCCGGTGACGACACTAACAAATGAATTGTATGCTATCTTTATGTGCCATTTATTATCTGGCTCAGAGGCCTCTGTGAAATACACGGAAATGTTATTGGAAGATGTAAGAAAAGCTCCAAAAGGAGAAGGACTTCATGTGCTCTGGATGCATATTATGCCGTTCCTTCAGGAACCTGTGAAGGACGTATTTAATTATAGTAAGAAGATGCATATCAGCGCCTGCGACTTTGTGGCGGATGGATTTCAGGAGATGCATGCGGAGGATCCGTACGAAGCTATGGCAGAAAAGATGGTTTATTGCATTTACAATGGTGATGTGAGTCAGCGGATCCAGATGGCAGAACGACTTGCCAAAGAGACAGAAGCTGACGGCGGAATCCTGTTTGCACACTGGGGATGTAAAGGAACCATCGGCGCCTCCAATCTGATCAAGAGTTCTCTGGAGTCAGCCGGACTTCCGACTATGATTCTGGACGGAGACGGATGCAATCCTGCCAATACCAGTGATGGTCAGGTGTCTACAAGACTTCAGGCTTTTGTGGAAATGTTAGAAGAAGGCAGGGAGGAGAGAGGATTATGATACATTATGTCTGTAAATATACTCCGATTGAACTTTTTAAGGGATTCGGAGAGGAGTGTGCTGTGCTGGAAGAAATGCCGGAGAATTTTGAAATGTCGGACCAGATCGCACATGCGAATCTGTGTGGATTTGGCAAATCTGTGATTCAGGCGGTATTGGAAGGAAAAGCGGATCAGTTAGTGATGGTCAATTGCTGTGATTCCATGCGTCGTGTGTATGATATTGTAGCAAGTACCGGCAAATGCAAATTCTTATATATGCTGGATCTTCCACATGAAGATAACGAATGTGAAAAGGTCAAATTCGCCGGAGCAATTCGCCGTTTAAAGGAAGCATATGCAGCCTATTCCGGACAGCAATTTGATAAAGAACGTTTCCTCAGAGCATTTACCGAATCAGGGAAAAAGAGAAAGCCATATATCGGTGTGTTGGGTGTGCGTGTCAGTGGCGTGTTGGAAGAGATGATTCAGGAAAACATACAGATGCAGGTCGACAACCTGACCTGTACAGGCGGTCGTAGACTTGCGGTGCTTCCAGATGAGATGGAGATCATGGATGATGATGCCATGTTTCTTGCATATGCGGATGCACTTCTGGCGCAGATGCCGTGTTTCCGAATGAACAACAGCACCAGAAGAAATCAGCTGTATCTCGATTCGGATCTGAAGGGAATTATTTACCATACGATCAAATTCTGCGATTATTATGGATTCGAGTATGCGAGCATTAAGAAAAATATCAAGGTTCCGCTTCTTAAGATAGAAACCGACTTCACGAGTCAGAGCGCAGGACAGCTGCTGACCAGAATTCAGGCATTTGCGGAAACAATCGAAGGATCTGAGGATATGGATCCGGGAACAGGCATCAGTGAGGAGGCAAGAAAGAAGATGGAATCAGGAAATTATTTTGTAGCGGGAATTGACAGCGGTTCCACGAGCACCGATGTGGTGATCCTTGATCAGCATGGTAAAATTAAATCAACGATGATCATTCCGACCGGTGGCGGGGCAATGATGAGTGCAGAAAAGAGTCTTGCGGCGGCAGTTGAGAAGGCTGGGATTCAGAAAGAAGATATCGTGCGTATCGTAACAACCGGATATGGACGTGCTTATATCGACAGTGGAGATGACAGCATCACAGAGATCACCTGTCATGCGAAAGGCGCACATTATCTGAATCCGAACGTGCGGACGATCATTGATATCGGCGGTCAGGACATCAAAGCGATTAGCATCGATGAGCATGGAGCGGTGACGAATTTTCTGATGAATGATAAATGCGCGGCAGGAACAGGGCGTTTTCTGGAAATGATGGCAAGAACACTTGGACTTTCACTGGAAGAAATGAGCACGAAAGGTCTGGAATGGAAGGAAAATATTGTAATTTCCAGCATGTGCACTGTATTTGCGGAGTCAGAAGTGGTATCATTAGTAGCACAGAATAAAAATGTCGCAGATATTATTCACGGGTTAAATGTATCCGTTGCATCCAAGGTAGGGGCACTTGCGGCACGTCTCGGCAAGAAGAATCCGGGAGAATATATGATGACCGGCGGTGTGGCGAAGAACCAGGGAATTATCCATGCGCTGGAGGAAAAACTCGGAGCAAAACTCTATATCTGCGATGAAGCACAGCTCTGCGGTGCATTGGGAGCGGCATTATTTGCCTATGAGAAATGTACCGCCGGAGAATAGACTTTTGGAGTAAATTATGCTAAATATAATAGAAATCAAAGATTTTAACGCGCCGGAACTTGATGTGTATGCAAGACTGACAGAGGCGCAGCTTCTGAATAAAGATCATCCGGAAGAAGGCATGTTCATTGCGGAAAGCCCAAAGGTAATCGGCAGGGCACTGGATGCAGGCTACACGCCGGTGTCGGTGTTGGTTGAGCGGAAGCAGCTGGCAGATAATGACGAGACCAGACAGGTTCTTAAGAGATATGAGCGCTCAGGCACGCCGATCTATACAGCCGATTTTGACGTACTTGCGAAGCTGACAGGATTCAAACTGACTAGGGGAATGCTCTGTGCGATGCGTCGTAGGCCGATTGAGAATTATCTGGAAATGTGTGCGGGAAAGAGCAGGATCGCTATTCTGGAAAATGTCATGAACCCGACCAATGTCGGCGCCATTTTCCGGTCAGCGGCAGCCCTTCATATGGAAGTAGTTCTGTTGACACCGGGGTGCAGTGATCCGCTTTACCGGAGAGCATCGAGAGTCAGTATGGGAACGGTATTTCAGGTTCCGTGGACGTTCATTCGGGACGATAATGAGATCCGATGTCAGCGGGAAATACTATGGCCGGAGCAGGCAATCACTGAATTACAAAAGATGGGATACAAGACAGCGGCACTTGCACTGACGGATGATTCGATCAGCATTGATGATCCGAATCTGATGCAGGAACAGAAGCTTGCGGTGATTCTTGGCACAGAGGGCGATGGTCTGATGAAGCAGACAATGGAACTCTGTGATTATACGGTTAAGATTCCGATGGCGCACGGCGTAGATTCTTTGAATGTGGCAGCAGCCAGCGCGGTGGCATTCTGGCAGCTGGGAAAGAGATAGCATACGCGGAAAAGCGGTAGAGGTGAGTAGTTCATGAAAATAAAAAAACACCAGCAAAGAAAAGAGAGAAAAAGAAAAGTCGCAATCTGGGTACTGGTGATCGTGGCTTCTGTTATCAGTCTGAGTTTGTGGGAAAACCAACAGAATAAGGCACAGGAAGCAGCTAAGAAAGTGGAAGAAGCGAAGGACAAGTCTAAGAAAGATAAGTCCGATAAAGAAGATACATTTGACCGGGAGAAGCTGGCAGCGGCCGGCTGTCCGGATACCTTGCTGGATCTTGCGGAGCGTAATCCAGAGACAATCGATTTTGTCAAAGGTTATCTTGATTATGACAGTGCGTCTGTGAACAGGGACATTTCCGCAGAAGTTCAGCAGGGCACGATCCCACTGTTCCTGCAATGGGACAAGCGTTGGGGATATGAGCAGTATGGTGACAGCTTCATGGCAGTCACGGGCTGTGGTCCTACGAGCCTTTCCATGGTATATTGCGGACTGACCGGAAATACTGACATGAATCCTTATGAGGTCGCAAAAAGAGCGGATGCGGAAGGATATTATGTGGATGGTGAAGGTTCGCTGTGGACGATCATGGAGACATTTGCCGGCGAACTTGGACTTCACTCAGAATCCATCATGCTGGATGAAAATACGATCAAAGCGGAACTTGCTGCCGGTAAGCCGATCATCTGTGTTGTCGGACCGGGAGAATTTACCGATAATGGACATTTTATGGTGCTGACAGGCGTATCGCAGGACGGTAAAATACTGCTGCATGATCCGAACAGCAAAGCAAACAGTAACAAAGAATGGGATTATGAAGAACTGGCATCACAGATACAGGGACTGTGGGCATACAGTGTTGGCTAACCCGTGCGCAGGAGGAGAATAGAATATGACATATTATGACAGAGAAGACCAGTTCCTGCGTCAGCGTCTGCAGAAAGAAATCCCGATTCTTACCGCGTTGATTAAGAATCTGTACGAAGAGCTAGACAGGAAGTTTCATCTGAACGGTGCAAAAGTGCCGGTGACATTTGGATTTGATACGGATACGCTGGGCTCCTATACCAGACGGAGCGCTCATGAGAAAGAGCATTTTCATTTTTCACTGCTGTTTATTGCATACGGAGTTAAGAATCCGCTATCCAAAGAAGACCGCATGGATCTGTTCAAACACGAGTATGCACACTATATGCAGTACAATATGCAGATACCCGAGCAATACAAATGGCAGACGGGAACGCACGGAAGTGCATGGAAATATTGCTGTTCGCTTGTAGGTGCAGCACCGACGCCTTATTACAAAGCCGGAGAAGCGCTGATGAATCATAACTATGATAAGGCGTTAAAGAACCGGATTCATGACAAATCCGTGCCGATCCGGGATACGTATAGACGTCTGCAGACCGCACAGAAGCAGAAGGACGAGGTTGTGCAATATAAGCTTGGGGATACCGTTACACATCCAAAATTCGGTAATGGTGTGGTAGAAAAGATCAACCAGAGATCCGGCGGCGTACATCTGCATATCCGTTTTGACGGCGAAGTGAAATGCATTGACCAGAAATGGCTGTCGAGAAAGAAATATACGTAAAAATACAGACTGAATTATGCAGATAGAAAATGGAAATGCATGCGGAAATACGTCTGAAAATCTGGTATAATTGATTCAAATGACAATGAGAGGTTAAAGAAAGGAACTACGAAAATGCTTAAGAATCCTGAACAGACAAAAAATGAAATTGTAGAATGGATAAGAGATTATTTTGAGAAAAACGGACCGACCTGTGATGCAGTTGTTGGTGTATCAGGTGGAAAAGACTCCAGCGTGGTCGCAGCACTTCTCGCTGAGGCACTTGGAAAAGACCGTGTAGTCGGTGTTATGATGCCGAACGGCGTACAGAGCGATATCAGCGATTCACAGGAAATCGTATCTCTGTTAGGAATAAAAAATGTGACCGTTAATATCAAAGACGGCGCTGATGGATTATCAGGTGCGGTAAACAAAGCACTCGCAGAAAGTGATACAGTTAACACCAATGAACTTTCCCGTGATTCCATGATCAATATGCCGCCACGTCTCAGAATGAGCACACTCTATGCAATCGCGCAGGCACTTCCAAATGGCGGTCGAGTAGTAAATACATGTAACCGTTCCGAGGATTATATCGGATATTCCACCAAATACGGTGATGCTGCCGGAGACTTTAGTCCGCTCGCTAATCTGCTCGTACATGAAGTTATCCAGATCGGTGAAGTACTCGGAATCCCGGAGAGACTGACTAAGAAAGCACCTTCTGACGGACTCAGCGGAATGACCGATGAGGACAAGATCGGATTCACATACGCCACACTGGATCACTATGTGCTGACCGGTGAATGTGAAGATGAAGAGATAAAGAAGAAGATTGACCGTATGCATGCGATTAATCTGCATAAACTGCAGTTAATGCCGACATTTAAGCTGGAAGAGCATGAGTAGGGAATGGAATAAAATTATAAATATTTATAGAAACGTGGTAGCTGTCCTGATTATGGGACAGCTACTTTTGGTATAATGAAACCAAGTGCGAAATAT
>CAVAVU010000066.1:0-3058 GCA_963592205.1 bacterium | reverse complement strand
TCTTTTAATATCTTCTCCAGCTCTTCCAATTCCATTTTCCGCATATAACCGCCTCCTCGTATTCCTCGGTTCAAACCATTTCACGCCCTAAAATATATCGTTTCCAATATCATATTACGGTTTATAAATCTACGATTCTCGGTCTGTGATGTGTATACGGAAGAAACTTTTTGATCAGATCCTGGGTACGGATCTTCAGATGCGTTGTATTAATTCCTGTATTGCATACGAAATACTCTGCTTCCGCCACTTCTTTATCCAAAATCAATTGCACATAATCATCCTCATCATTCAACAGACCTACAACACTCGCCGATCCCGGTCTCGTGCCAAGATGCTCCCACATGTGCTCCGGTGATGCAAATGACATATGCGATACGCCCAGCTTTTTGCTGAACGATGCGGTATCAAATGCTTTTTCTTCCGGCATTACAAGTAGGAAAAAGGTTGTCTTTTTCTGATTGCACAAGAATACATCTTTTCTTACCGGTGCTCCAAATACTTCGCCGATCCCTCTGCATTCTTCCATTGATGCCGCCGGATCATTATCTACTCTTTCAAATGGAATTCCAAGCTTCTGAAATACCTGATACACTTTCTGCTCAAGCGGTGCCCGTTCCTTCACATTGTCCGGTACTGTAGTTACAATTTCACTGATGTACATGGGTATTCCCTCCTGTTTATTTTTCCTTTATAATGATAGTATAATTCAATTAATTCCAAAAGAAAAGAGGTTGCTATTATGAACTATATACTTGCTTCTGCGTCCCCGAGACGCAGAGAATTGCTTGCGCGTTGTGGCATTACCTTTGATGTAATCCCATCAGGGATTGAAGAAAAGATTGTGGGTGAGACACCCACTGACATTGTCATGGAACTTGCCCGCCAGAAAGCAATGGATGTCTGGAAGAATCACGCCGCCGATGGTGATGTAGTGATCGGTGCAGATACGATCGTCGTATATCACGATGAGATACTTGGCAAACCTGAAGATGAAGAAGAGGCACTCAACATGCTGTCGATGTTAGCCGACCGCACGCATCAGGTCTATACCGGTGTTGCCCTGATCCACGGCACTTCCATGAAGACTTTCTGCGAGCGTACAGATGTCACATTTTACCCGGTAGACCGTCAGGATCTGCTCCGATATATTGCATCCGGCGATCCGATGGACAAAGCCGGGGCTTATGGCATTCAGGGGGATTTTGCCATCCATGTAAAAGAAATATATGGCGATTATAATAATGTAGTCGGACTTCCCGTAGCAAGACTTTATCAGGAACTCAAAAAGGATATGCTGGTCTGAGACCAACATATCCTTTCTTCATTAGGAGTATGATTCATGCTATGCAGCTTTTGTTGTTTTCTGATATTTCTCTACTGCTTCATTAATAGCTTCTTCCATGATTCCCATCAGTTTATCTACATCTTCTTTTGTAGCAATAAGCGGTGGAATCATACGGTTTACACTGGAACCGATTGCTGTGATCAGTGCGTGGCGTCTCATGCAGCCCCATTTTACTTCCAAAGCGATTGGCAGATCATATTCACATCCGACCAAAAGTCCGCGTCCTCTTGCTTCTTTTACATGAGGAAGTTTTGCCATCTGCTCTACCATGTATTCACCAACAACTTTTGCGTTGCCGCTAAGGTCTTTATCAAGAATCTCTGAGATAGATGCCAGTGCTGCCGCACATGCTACCGGATGTCCTCCGTATGTAGAACCATGTGTTCCTGAACCAAATGCTTCAGCAATCTCTTTTGTTGTACAGCATGCTGCGATCGGCATTCCGCCTCCCATAGCCTTTGCCATAGATACGATGTCAGGTTTTACTCCGTATCCCATGTATGCCATCGGTGCTCCGGTACGTCCCCATCCGGTCTGTACCTCATCGAACATCAGAACCATGTCATTGTCATCACACAGCTTACGAAGTCCTTCGATAAATTCCTGTGTTGCAGGATGTACACCACCCTCGCCCTGTACAGGCTCGATCATAATACCGATTGTATTTGGTGTTACCTTAGAAGCAAAATCTTCCAGGTTATTGTATTCTGCATATGAGAATCCAGGAAGCATTGGTCCGAAGTCTTTCTGGATTGCTGAGTCAGGCTGTCCTGTTGCTGCTACAGCTCCCATTGTTCTTCCGTGGAAACCTTCTTTTGCAGTGATGATCTCATATCTGTTTGGTCCGAATTTCTCGATACCGTATTTACGAACCATCTTGATCATACATTCATTTGCTTCTGTACCAGAGTTCTGATAGAAGATCTTATCCATTCCGATGGTATCGCAGATTTTCTTAGCAAGCAGTGCCTGTGGTACTGTATATGGATAGTTAAAGGTATGCATGATGTCGTCTACCTGATCCTTGACTGCTGCCACAACCTTTGGATTTCTGTTACCAGGGCTGTTAACTGCTACGCCGCCGTAGAAATCAAGATATGGTGTTCCGTTTTCATCATAAAGGTACATTCCCTCTGCACGCTCTGCAATAAAATCATATCTTGCATAGGTCTCGATCATATATTTATTGACCATATCTTTCAATTCCTGTGCTGTAAGTCCTGTGTCCTTTAACTTCATGTTAATTCCTCCGTTTCATTTCCCAAGTCTGAATAATTATAATTTTATAAAGAAAAAGGCACCACGCATATCACTATGCATGGCGCCTTTGCCTTTCGTTTGATTGCATTATAGACCTCAGTCTAAAATTCGTCAAGTACTTTTTTTAAAAAATTTCAGAACCGTGTCGTCGAAGATTTCAAAGCGAGCACATTCAGAGTCACATTCCAGAAGATACCGGATAAGAAAAGCAGAGTACCTTACGATACTCTGCTTTTATTTGCACATATTAGTTATACTTACGTTTTCTAGCTGCTTCAGATTTCTTTTTACGTCTTACGCTTGGCTTCTCGTAATGTTCTCTTTTACGAATCTCCTGCTGGATTCCAGCCTTTGCGCAGTTTCTTTTGAATCTGCGTAAAGCACTATCTAACGTCTCGTTTTCTTTAACGATTACATTTGACATAGTCTCACACCTAACCTCCCCTCCAG
>CAVAVU010000065.1:0-4610 GCA_963592205.1 bacterium | reverse complement strand
ATACAAGAGAGGAGTTTATATGTACGATATGACAGAAAAAGAAAGAAAAGATGCAAAAATGGCTACCTTATATGAATTACGCCTTATTTTTGCCAATAGTGAGAAAACTGAATATTCTAAAGATGAGATTGTGGAACTTCTTGACAAAATTGCTATGGCTAAAGAACAAGAATAAATAATTGATTTCAAAGATATGTAAAGCCGGGCAGCTGCATCTCGCAGTCTGCCCGGCTTCTATTATTTTATTTCTTTAACTACTCCCCTGTTTCTTCTATGGTCATCATATTCTGTGCCACTGATTCACTGATGCGATATACCATATCAGAGCCTTCCACCATGACATATCTGTTCTCTCCGGCATCATCGGTCTTGCCAAGGTACACCGTAAACGTCTGCTCTTTATCAGAGCTGTCCGTATATACTGCCTTTGCAGTAATTCTCTGACTTTCATCCAGACCATACTCTGCAAGCGTATCTTCTGATGCATGATAATCTATGCAGTCTGTCAGGCTCAATGCCCCAAATCCCCCGGCAAGTTCTCCAACCTGGTCCTCATCTTCATATACCGTATCTGTTCCGTTCTCGGTAATTGTCACACTCTTCAGATTACCACTTCCGATAGACGGCACCGTATCATATTGAGCCAGATTGGTCAGATCGAATTGCAGATAATTCTGAAAATCCGAACTGATAGTATATACCTTTTCTGTACCTCCAATTGCTGCATAGTAATTTTCACCTGCACCGTTGCCAATCAGAATTTCTGTTATCTCTCCATCGCTATCCTGAAACTGAATCGTATAGGACGGAGTATCCAGACCGTAATCCGACAGCTGATCCGGATTATCCAGCTCCCTTACTGCCGTGATCTGACGAATCGCATCTGCCGTACTCTGAACGGTATCCTGATTCATCGGGATCTCATTATCTTCATCATATATCCATGTATCATCCACCTTCGTGAATGACATACTCCTGCTTCCATCACTGTAGGTATATGCAGTAACATCACTGGCATCTGTCAGATATATCCTGGAGTCTTCCGCTTCTTTCTCTTTCTTCTTTTCTGACTTACTATTCCACGCACTCGCAGCACCATTTGCCACAATGAGCAGCAGAATCAGAACCAGCAGAATGATCGTTTTTTTCTTCTTTCTATCCATAATCCAACTCTCCTGTATGCACTATGCTTTTCGACGTTTCAGCCACTGACGGAATCCATAGATCAATACGATAAATGGAATACCGATAATGCATGCGAATCCGATCAGTCCTGTATGCTGCATTGTATTATAAGTAATAGAAAGGCTCTTTGGCTCAATTGCCACATTCTGCACACCATCAAAATTAGTCGTTACTGCATTTCCAAATAAGGTAAGATTCTCCAATGTAGAGAACGAATCGGTAATCTGACTATCCAACATACTCTCCGATGTAATCACTGTAAACCGGCTCTTTACTGTCTCTGTTTCGGTATCAGAATCTTCCTCATTCTCAGTAGTAACATCTTCACCTTCAATCGTCTCCTCGGCAACTGCCCCCAATACATAAGTACCTTGTGTCTGACTGTCCTCTGTTACCGCATATCCGTTGGACGATGTGGTCATAAATGATGTCGTCGTAATCGTATCACGCTCAGGATCAGTAAGCTCCATGCCCTGCGCATTGACCATCATTACCATCTGTGTACTCATGCCATTCATCAGATCTGAATCGCCACTGATAATCGGGAAGATATAATAGTAGTTGCCCTGATAGCAGCGATCCATATCCGCAATATAACCGTTCACTCGCTGCATACCATATTCAGTCAGCAGTGCATCCAGATTCGGCACATCCCCTTCAATATTGCCAAGCAGAAGCATCACATCACCGCCGGCTTTCATATAGCTTTCAATCTGATTCTTTTCTTCCTCTGTAATGTCTGCAGAAATACCATTCATGATCAGCAGATCGCAGTCATCCGGAATTTCACTCGTCATCAACAGGTTCAATTCTTCGGACGAAACATTATTCTTATCCAGTTGATCCTGCACCGATGTAGAAAATGCGCTCTCGCCATGTCCGGTTGTGTAATATACCTTGTTCTGGCTGTCGCTAGTCACATAGTTGATTGCACTGGTAAGCTGACCCTCGCCGTCAAATTGCGTTGCGTCAGTGCTTCCTGTTGTATAGTAAGCATACGCATCCGTAACCAGAATCTCATCAAATGTAATTGTGTCACTCTTTCCGGTATCTTTGCAGGACACTACAATCGAATTCTCTGATACATTATTCTTCGTAAGCTCTGCCGGATGAAGCACAGGATCTACCCATTTTACGGTCACATTCTTAGACAACGCCTGATACTTATTCAGAAATGTACGAATCCGTTCATCGGTACTGCTCTTCTCCGCATAAACAGTCAGCGTAACCTTCTGATCCAGTTTTTTCAATAGCTTCTTACTGGTATCAGTAATCTCATATATTTTATTATCACTGACATCAACCTTCCGCACACTTTCCGGAAGTCTGGATGCCAGCATGTTCACCAGTACCACCACGCACAACACAAGCACGATCGCGCCCACACTGTAACTGCCGTTGACTGATGTACTTTTCTTAAACTGCTCTTTCAAACGATTCATGCTGCACCTCCTAACTCCAGCGTCTCTTCTGTATCATTTCCATCGTAAGAAATACAAAAAATACGATCAGACTCAGATACAGAATGATTCCACTGACATCTAACAGGTTATTGGAGGCAATGCTGTTAAATGTATCAATCAGATTCAGCTTGCCACAAATGGTTGAAAGCAGGTTCTCGTAAACTTCTGACTTTACAGCGTATACAATTCCATTTACTCCGAGATTCACTATCTCCAGAGCCAGACAGATCACCCAGTTCTGTGTCATCCGCCACACGCCCCAGACTAACAGTGACAGCAACAACGCCATTCCAAATACATTTGCCACGGCTGACGACGGCAGAAATCCTATGATTCCGCTCCACAGCTGAATAACCATCAATATACCAAAGGTACCGATTGCTGCAATGATCTGGCTCTCTGTCAATGATGACACGAACATTCCGATTGCGATATATACACACCCCAGCAGGAAATATACCAGAATGGATAAGTAATCTGATAATATATAGGCCGTTCCCTGCATCTTGATCATTAACGGAAACAGCAGATATACTGCACATGGAATTCCCAAAATGGTGATCATTGCAAGGTATTTGCCCAGCACAACCTGAAGCAAACTGACCGGCGCTGTCAGCAGTAACTGATCCGTCCGGTTCTTACGCTCTTCTGCAAAACTTCTCATGGTCAGCAACGGTGCCGCGATCAGCAGCATGAAGATACCGCCGGAAAGCACATAAGAGAAATACGGATATCCATAATTCAGATTATATGCCATGAAATATATGCCCGAAAATGCAAGTAAAAATACGATAATTACATATCCGATCATGGTATTAAAATATCCTTTTAATTCACGCTTATAAATCACTGCCATCGCCCGTCACCTCCTCATCCTTTTTCTTGTCTGTTCCCTCTTTTTCTGACTCTTGCTTTTCATCCCGGATCTCCTGTTCTGCCAGAGATGCTGTATATTTGCCCTGCGTAAGTTCCAGGAATACCTCTTCCAATGTAGTCTGTGACAGACTCAGTGTCGTCAGCGGCTGATTATTTCTCGCAAATGCGGTAAATATCTCTTCTCTGATATCCTTCGCATTCCTTGTCTCTATCTGAGCTGTTGTCATCAGATTATTATCCTTTCGGTAATCCACTTTCTTAATTCCCGATACTTCTTTTAGAATCTCCTGAACTCTCGTCACAGGAGCCTTTACCTGAAGTTCAATATGTCTGCTACTCTTTAGCCTGTTCTCCAGATTCTCCGGCGTATCACTTGCCACCAGTTTGCCCTTGGAAATGATCATAATGTAATCGCACACTTCACGGATCTCTGCCAGAATGTGCGAACTCAATATAATCGTATGCTTCTTAGACAGCTTGCGGATCAGCTCGCGGATCTCAATGATCTGTTTCGGATCAAGTCCAACCGTCGGCTCATCCAGAATAATCACTTCCGGGAATCCAAGAATTGCCTGCGCAAGTCCCACTCTCTGTCTGTATCCTTTTGACAGATTCTGAATCAGACGGTTCTCCACTTCACGGATACCCGTCATCCGAATCACGTCATTAATCTGTTTCTCACGTTCTTTCTTAGGTATTTTCTTCAGTTCGGCTGCAAACTGCAGATACTCCTGAACTGTCATATCCATATATACCGGTGGCTGTTCCGGCAGATATCCAATGCTCTTCTTAGCAAGCTCAGGCTCTTTCAGGATATCATGTCCCTGGATCAAGACCTTCCCCTCGGTCGCTCCAAGATATCCCGTCATAATATTCATGGTCGTAGACTTGCCCGCTCCATTCGGTCCCAGAAGACCATAAATGTGCCCCTTTTCAATACGAAAGCTCAGATGGTCCACTGCTGTATGATCGCCATACATTTTCACCAGATTCTGCACTTCAATCACAATATCTTCCTCCTTTTCAATACTATAATCTCTCGGAATCTTCAGCCCAATAAAATCAAGGTTTTCAGATTCCTCTTTT
>CAVAVU010000064.1:0-10751 GCA_963592205.1 bacterium | reverse complement strand
TCTATATGGAATATTCATACCATTTAACTTTCTTCCATTTGTTTGTATTCTCCGATCATACCTCTTCGTCGCAAAAAGCACATCTTCCGCATCATTACTTTCCGTTTTTATAATAAAGCTCTGTGGTATTTCAATCCCCAAATTTTTCGCTGTAAGCAAACACAACTGTTCATTTGCCACTATTCGCTTCAACCTGATATGACTTTGCTTTACAATATGAGTGCTTGGCGCTTCTCCAATTGGCAAATACCATTTATCTTTTTTTTCATCGTAATATAAACCCACTTTGCCTGATGCTCCAGTCAATGATAAATGTGATTTAGTTACCATCTCTGCCGATTCCGTTGCCCCTTCTTGTGCCAGTTTTTTCACTTCTTCTGCTGTAAGTTCTTTATATTCTGACGGAAAAACTGTTCTAGATTCATCGATAATTTTTATTGCACC
The DNA here is from genome assembly GCA_963592205.1 of bacterium. Taxonomy (GTDB): domain Bacteria; phylum Bacillota; class Clostridia; order Lachnospirales; family Lachnospiraceae; genus Claveliimonas. The sequence goes on along the minus strand of CAVAVU010000064.1, from coordinate 10,307 downwards.
AAGGCACTCTTGTCCCAATCCGGCAAGAATTGCAAGATAATCTTTTTCATCTCGATGCAGCCATTCTGCTACGCATCGCCTTGTAAACCCTTCCGGTAATAATCCTTCGAAAAAATTTCTTGTACTTTCTACACTAAAAGATTGCTGTTCTAATGGCATACTGATAGATATTGCTCTGCCTTCCGGATCTTTTAAGTAATTATCCGCATACGAAAACTTCGCATCGTCCGAACTTTCTCCTACAATTTCTCCCACCCGCTTAAACACGCCATTTACTTCTATTTGAACAGTCAATCTCAGCATATATCATTCCCTCTTTTCCACTAACAAATTCAACCCTAATACATTAATTAAACGAATTATTTTTTCTATTTCTGCCGTCGTTTTTCCTCTCTCTACATCTGAAATAAATGTAACACTAAGCCCAGTGAACTCTGATAAATATGCCTGCGTATAATGTAATTCTTTTCTTCTTTCCCTAATAGTTTCACCTAATATCTTCGTATTATTTATTTTCATTCTTTACTCCAATTATGCCGTACGGCTAATTTTTCATCATTTTCGCATCTTCTATGCCGTACGGCTAATTTTTTGTTTTTAATATAATATATGCCGTACGGCTATGTCAAGCCTAAATAAACCACAGTTCCTGTCTTGTCGTGGATATCGCTGTTGCCCCTGCTTTAAGCGCCGTCATGATATCTTCTTTATCGTCAATCAGGCCGCCTGCAATGACCGGAATATGCTGATGCTGCACGACTCTCTTGATTACTTTTGGCATGATCCCAGGCAGGATCTCAATGCAGTCCGGCTTGCTGGCTGCACTCTGGCGTCTGATATTCTCCAGCGAACGGGAATCCAGCACAAAAAAACGATGAACCGCATACAATCCCAGTTCCTTTGCACGGTTAATCTGCGCTGTCTTGGTAGAAATGATACCATCTGCTCTGGTATTATGCTTAATAAAATCTACCGCAATCTCCCTGCCATCAAATCCACTGACCAGATCCAGATGCACCATTGCGATCCGGCTTTCTTCTTTAACGCGTTCTACAATCTCGGATATATTACAGATATCTCCGAATAATATAAATATAATCTGACTATCCGTTTCAAAGCTCTTTTCCAGACTTTCCATGTCCTTCACAGTAGCAATTACCGGACAGTCTTCTATCATCTCTCGAAATGCATGATTCATTTATCGTTCTCCAATCCGGCGAAAAAAAGTTCATAAAAATCATCCTCGCCTAATAATTTGGGCGAATTCTCTCCTCCGCCATTGGTACTTCTGCGCATTGATGCATAAAAATCCTCTCCGGCACAGATCAGATCCATCTCATAGATCTCATATCCCAGTTCCCTGCATATCTTACAAAACGCCGAGATCGGATCCTCTTCTTTTCTGGATGCAAGAAATCTTGCTTTCCACTCCGGATTATGTGCTGTCTTATGCTGCAATTCATCCAGCATTTCAGCAATGTCTGCCATCCCTATCACACTCCAGTTTATATCACAATTTTACAGTTTCTATAGTCATCATTCCAATCATCAGACAGTGTCCTACACTCCGACTTTTTTACATATATCAGCCAGACAGCATCTGTCACAATGTGGCTTCGTTCTCGCGGTACAAACTTCGCGTCCATGATTCACGAGCCTGTGGCAGAAATCACTGCCTTCCTCCGGCGGTATGATCTTCCACAGTTCCATTTCCACCTTTTTCGGATCTTTGATGCCGTCTACCAGTCCCATCCGGTTCGTCAGTCGAATACAATGCGTATCTGTTACGATTGCCGGTTTGCCAAATACATCTCCCATGATCAGATTCGCACTCTTCCTTCCGACTCCCGGAAGTTTCAATAATTTATCAAAATCATCCGGCACCTTGCCATCATATTCATCCCGCAGAATCCGCATACAGGCACTGATGTCTCTCGCCTTGCTCTTTCCCAATCCGCACGGCTTCACGATTGCCTCAATCTCTTCCGGCTCTGCTGCTGCCAGCGCATCTACTGTCGGGTACTTAGCATACAGATCTTCTACCACTACATTCACTCTGGCATCCGTACACTGTGCCGCCAGCCGGACGCTGACCAACAGCTTCCATGCCTGGTCATAGTCCAGTGTACAGTCTGCATCCGGATATTCTTCTTTCAAACGCTGAATGATCTCCAGCGCACGTTCTTTCTTTCTCATTGGTATCCTCCAATTATAAGCTTTTCGCCCATTATAACATTCTTTTATTCATAAAGAAAGATGCGTGCCAAATGAATGACACGCATCGGATATACTCAATTTTGTTTTAATGATGGAACAGACGGATTCCTGTAAATGCCATAACCATGTCGTATTTGTTACAGGTCTCGATCACATTGTCATCTCTGACAGATCCGCCCGGCTGAGCGATATATTTCACACCACTCTTGTGCGCACGCTCGATGTTATCACCAAATGGGAAGAATGCATCAGATCCCAGCGACACGTCAGTCAGCTTATCTAACCATGCACGCTTCTCTTCTCTGGTAAATACTTCCGGCTTCTCTGTAAATGTGTTCGGCCATGCCTCGTCATTCAGCACATCCATATATTCATCACCAATATAAAGGTCGATCGCATTGTCCCTGTCTGCACGGCGGATGCCTTCCTTAAATGGAAGATTCAACACCTTCGGACACTGTCTCAGCCACCAGTTGTCAGCCTTCTGACCGGCCAGACGTGTACAGTGGATACGTGACTGCTGTCCGGCACCAATACCGATTGCCTGTCCGTCTTTTACGTAGCATACTGAGTTAGACTGTGTATACTTCAGTGTGATCATGGAAATTGCAAGGTCAATCTTAGCCTGCTCGATCATCTCTTTGTTCTCAGTTACGATCTCATCGAAGAAATGCTCGTCAATGTTCAATTCATTTCTTCCCTGTTCAAATGTAATACCAAATACATCCTTGTGCTCCAGTGCAGCCGGTACATAATCCGGATCAATCTGGATCACATTGTAATTACCGTTCTTTTTCTGTTTCAGAATCTCAAGTGCCTCCGGCTCATATCCCGGTGCAATCACACCGTCAGATACCTCTCTCTTGATCAGTCTGGCTGTATCTACATCGCAGACATCTGACAGAGAAATAAAATCACCGAATGAAGACATACGATCGGCACCTCTGGCTCTTGCATACGCACTGGCAAGCGGTGACAGCTCACCAAGATCATCTACCCAGTAGATCTTTGCCAGTGTCTCAGAAAGCGGAAGTCCTACTGCAGCACCTGCCGGTGATACATGTTTGAAAGATGTGGCTGCCGGAAGTCCGGTTGCTTTCTTCAGCTCTTTTACAAGCTGCCATCCATTAAATGCATCCAGAAAATTAATGTATCCAGGACGTCCACACAGCACTTTGATCGGAAGTTCACTTCCGTCTGCCATATAGATTCTTGATGGTTTCTGATTCGGGTTACATCCGTATTTCAGTTCTAACTCTTTCATCCTTATCCGCTCCTTATTTATTTTTATTTACAATCTTTGACTCATAGTTACCTGTTGCAATGTCAATATAACGCACAAACAGAGATACTTTGTTATCCTCATTCAGGCTGTTCCACAACAGATCTGTAAACGCATCCATATCATCCGGAATTGCTACAAGCTTCGGCTCACCTTCAAAACTCGGCAACGGATTACCATCATGCATATAAGTATGGATAAAATGTCCTTCTCCAGCCTTTGCATTCTCGTATGCAAATGTATAACGGTTACAGCTTGACGGATCACCGTTATTACTCTTCAGAATAGACATTGCATAGTTATATCTACCATTCTCTACATGCATAACTCCGGAAATACGAGGTGTGTAGTTCGGTCCGTCCGGCTCAAATTCTCTGCTTCTAAGTGACTGTTCAAAAGTCAGCTGCTTGTCCATACCCTCATAGATCGTATCTGTCTGATCTCCATTAGTTACGATCGTCTTATTGCCAAGTACACGTACCGGCGCATAAATGATCAGGCTCGGATCTGTCAGCTTGGACTCGTCAAATGCCTGTGTGCGGATGCCTTCTCCGTCTTCTACAAAAATACGGTTACGGCTGTTCTCACTTCTTCCCATAATGAAATAAGCTGTTACCGCTTTGGTGCCATCAGCACTCTTTCCAATGATAATTCCTCTTCCAGGATATGCATTTTCCTTCAGTTCCTTCTCAATTGACAACATTTCCATGAATCCTTCTCCTTTTTCTGAACAATTAGGTACAGTATCATTATATAGAACTATGGCTGTCATTTCCAGTAGCTGACTGTTTATTTATCCTTGGAGCTATTTATAATCAGTGCTTATAGAGCTCCTCTCTCGCCCTGATTTTTCCTTACTCTTTTTCCTGCATATTTTCCCGTTCTTCTCCATAATGTTTGCTCAGTGAGAATCCACGTCCGCGCACCTCGGTAACCCTGCTCACGATCATAAAAGCCTCCGGATCGATCTGCCGGATCAGCTTCTCCACCTGCGGAAGTTCACGGTTCGATACAATACTCAGCACGATCTGTGTCTGCTCCTGACGATATCCACCCTCACCATAAAGCATCGTCACGCCACGATCTACCTGGGCAAGAATCGCCTGACGGATCTCTTCCACCTGGCTGCTGATGATCTTAACTTCCGTCTTCGTGCTTCCCATCATCAACACTTTGTCCAATACTGTTGTATACACAAGTACGAGAAGAATACCATATAATACTCTCTCCGGTGGATTATAGATTACCTGCAAAATCAAAATCAGCATATCAAATGCATTCAGGCTCACGGATACCGGAATACGAAAATATTTATGCAACACCAATGGCGGAATATCCATACCGCCCGTAGATGCACCCGTACGTATAACCACACCAAGTCCGATTCCAATACCAAGACCGGCAAAGATTGTATTCAGCATTGCATTTTCCGTAATCACATAATTACCAAAAATATGATTGGCCGCTTCCAATGCGATTGGATACGCAAAAGAACTGATAACCGTAGTCAGCGCAAATTTTTTACCAAGAAGTGCCAGACCTACTAATAACATTACGATATTAAATACCAGTACAAATCCAGAAATAGAAAGTCCAGTAAAATGGTTCACCACCAGACCGATACCGGTCGTACCGCCGGTCATCAGATTGCCCGGCAGCAGAAAGAGCTTAACCACAAGTGCATATAATACATTACCGAGAATTACCGTTGCAACCGTACTTATCCGCTTTAAATGTGTGTTTTCCATAAAAAACCTCCGAATGCTTTTTTATTTTGCCTCACATAGACTTCCATCATTATAAAAAACACGCCTGTCAGAGAATTTTCCCTAACAGACGTGGATCAAGGCATCGCCTAATACAGTGATATTATACTTGTATATCCATAATAATTCAAGTAATCTTTTTCATCATAATCTCAGGTTCACATCCATGAAGATATCTGGAACACTCATTGCAGTCAGAAATAGCTGGGGCTTTTTCTCTCTGCAGTGTCTCAAATCCCAATTTTTTATAATATTCTGGAATTTTAGCATTTAAAAATACTTTATCTGCACCTCTGGATGCCGCCTCGTCAAGCATTTGCTCAACTAACTGGATACCCAATCCTTTTCCCCGGTATTCCGGTTCGACTGCAACAGCTTTGATCACATATACATCTTCTGTATGGATCAATACCGCGGCTCCTATTGTTTCATCCGTGCCACATTTTTTCAATTCAAGACAGGTAATAAGTCCCGCCGGGCATTCTTCTTTTTCGTCAATTTCTAATCCCGAACGCACGAAAAGAGGTATAAACCGCTTATATTCCATTGTATGAATTAATTTTATACTTTTTGCATCCATAATTCAGCCTCAAATAAATACAAATGCCCGCAGGATTTCGTAGAAATTATTCGTCGTATACTCGATAGTCTTAGGTGCAGTGCATTTGCAGCCAGGATAATAGGAATTCCGGACTGCCTCACTATGACTGTAATATACAATTTTCAAATGAAATACTTCCGGCATTTTTCCATGATATGACGGCTCCCGCAGTTCTGCCACAACCTTCTTTAGCAGGCTCTGAACGCTCTTAGGTGATCTCGTGATTACAGATCCGCCTCTTCCTTCCTGCACAGCTACTGTAGATATACCCGGATCATACGCTTCTACCTCCTGACAAAGTGCATAATCACCGCTAACCAATGCAATGGGTACGCCTGTCATCAGTGCCGTATAATAACTAAGTACAAACTCAGATATTTTAACTCCATTTAATTCAACAGACGAATATTTTCTGGAATTGAGCGTATGCGCAAGTGGTGCTCCGCCTGTTCCGGCTCCACTGTGATAGCCTATCAAAACAGCAATGTCATAGGAATCATCCAATTCCTGCATCATACAGTACGGCCCGTCATCCCATCCGGATATAATACTGCAGTTCTCCGGAAATACTGTAATATCCAAATTATTCCCTGACGCATGAGCATCCTTTATCATAATCTCACAGGATTCATATTTCTCATTCAATGCCTCTACCACTGTCAGTACTTCTTCTGTCATAATCCTGCACTGCCTATCATATTCTTCCGTACCTTTTCTGCCCGCTTCCCACAAAAATGCGCCAGCAGTTCCTTCAATATCTGCACTGATATATATTCTTTTCTTATTATTCAAAACTTCTGTTCATCCTCTTCTCTAACAGTTTTAGCAATCTTTCCAGAATAACGACCAATACCCAGTACATCACGATCAAGCCACAATATCCTTCAAAAAACCGTAATGTAGATGCTGAATACAATTGTGCTGCCGCTGTAATTTCTATTACACCAACCGTAAATGCCATAGATGTACCCTTCAAAATATCGATAAAACTATTGGCCAGTGCCGGTATTGCAACACGGACTGCCTGTGGAATCACGATCAGCGTCACAACCTGTTTTTCTGTATATCCCAGTGACCTTCCTGCTTCCAACTGTCCTTTGTCTACAGAAAGCAATGCCCCTCTCAGAGCCTCCTTTATATACGCTGAATTATTCAAACTCATCGTAACAATCGCAGAAGTGAATCCTGTAATGCAAATCAGCGATGGTATAATATTCGGAAGGCCAAAATAAAAGAAAAACAATTGTGCGACTAACGGCGTTCCTCGAAAGAATGAAGTATATACTTTTATAAATCCCTGCACATATTTCACCTGAAAGAATTCACAAAATGCCATCACCGTAGCAATTGCAAGCGAAATAATCAGCACGCTTACTGACAACAGCATCGTTGTCGGCATTGCTGCAAGCATAGCCTTCAATACATTTAATACACCTTCAATACTAAATCTCATACCGGATTCCTCTTCTGCTTTATTCTGTAAGGGTTTACTGCTCTACTGATTCCTCTGTAGTAATGTCCATATTGAACCATTTCTCAGAAATCTTCTTTAATGTTCCATCTTCTTTCATTGCAGTCAGAGCATCATCAAATTCTTTGCAAAGCGCTTTTCCTTCTTCTGTCTTCGGGAATGGATAAGCATACTGCTGATAATAGCCGGTCTCTCCTACAATCTTCAGATCATATTCACCCTGTTCGATCTGAACAGTCAAAGATGGTTTACCACCAATCCACAGTGCTACACGTCCATTCTCGACATCCGTAATAGAAATTCCTTCATAATACTCCGGATTCAATGTAACACCAAATTTTTTCTGCACCTGATCTAATACAAGTTCATCTGATGAACCTACCTCTACAACGATGCTTTGTCCATCGATATCATCCATAGAATTAATCTCATCATTCGTGCTCTTTGTTGCCAACACCATTGGATTATACACATATGGCTGTGTAAATTCATACTTTTCCTGACGTTCATCTGTAATCGTGATAATATCAGCGATAGTATCTACACGGCCTGAATCTAATGCGCCAAAAATACCTGACCAGTCTACAGCTTCCAGTTCGATATCATAACCAGTTCTCTTACCTATCTCTTCCATGATATCTGCTTCATATCCTACGATCTTACCGTCTTCGGTATAAGTCCATGGATACATATTTCCTTCCGTTGCAACCTTTAATGTCTTTTTACTGTCATCAGACGCTTTCTCATCTGATTTTGTGTCTTTTGTTCCGCCGGAGCAGGCAGACAATACCATAACTCCAGTCATTAACAGTGCAAATAACATGCTTTTTCTCTTCATTTTCTTCCTCCTACAAATCATCTAAACTAATTGCCTGCAGAAAATTCCTCAGCCGCACATTTTTAGAATTTTCAAACAGTTCTTTTGTTGAACCTTCTTCCTGAATTACTGCATCATCAAGGAACACAATCTTATCCGATATCAGCTTGGCAAACTGCATCTCATGCGTCACGATCACCATCGTCTGTTTTTGATCAGATAATCTTTTTATAACTCTCAACACTTCCTTAACCAACTCCGGATCCAGGGAAGATGTAGGTTCATCAAACAATATTACTTTGGGCTCCACTGCCATGGCTCTTGCGATTCCAACTCTTTGCTGCTGTCCGCCTGACAGCTTTCTGGGATACTGCTCTGCTTTTTCTTCAAGTCCCACCATCTGCAACAGCTCCACAGCCCGCTTCTTCGCATCCTCTTTATTCATCTTCTTTGCATGAATCAACGGGTCTGTTATATTTTCCAGTACCGTACGATGCTGAAACAAATTATAATTCTGGAAAACCATTGAACTTTTCTGCCGAAGCTTCCATGCTGTCTTAGACGTCATCGTCTCGTAATCATAACTCTCTCCATCTATGGTAATCGTTCCTTTTTGAGGCTCTTCCAGATAATTAATGCATCTTAATAATGTGGATTTACCAGCTCCGGAAGGACCTATGATCGCAACCGTTTCTCCATCTTCAATATCCAAATCTATGCCCCTCAGAACTTCTAATGTTCCAAATGACTTATGCAAATTTCTAATCTGTATCATATTTCCACCTGTCTATTATCTTTGATCTGTCATTTCTGTATCTGACCATATTACTGTTAAAAATACCGGGTGTGCCGCCCGAATGAATAATCAAAACATTCGCATCCTGATGTATGTTCTGATCTTTTATATATTTCAAAGCTCCATTTACAATCTTTCCAGAATACACCGGATCTAAAAATACACCTTCATATCTTGCAATCTTCTCAATTACATGCATCGTCTCATCATCCGGAATGGCATATCCCAGATTTACACTGTTCTGCAGAATCCTGATATCCTCTTTACACACAGGATTAGAACAGCCCAGTAAAGCTGTTGTCTTCGCGATCAGATCTAAAATAAACTGCGGTTTCCCCGGATTCATCTCTTCAATGCCAACACCAACAGCCACCGTATCCGGCATATATAACTTTGTTCCAAGCAGAGTACCTCCATAAGTTCCACCCGAACCATTTCCAGAAAATATATATTCAAATTTCAACTGTGTCTGTTCCGCAATTTCCTTTACACAATCCACATATCCACAGATTCCAACCGGTGTGCTGCCAGCTGAACGCACATAATACACATCCTCATCCACATATTGATGTTCCTTCATATACGCCGTCATCTTCCGGCTGACTGCTTCATCCAGCACTTCCTGTGATCTCTGATCCTTTTCACTCACCGTCAATTCCGAATCTTCCATAATATCTGCCACATCTACAAATACGACTTCACAGCCTATATAATCATCCAGCAAAAGATTACCACTTAGGTACTGTTCTTCACCACTTTCTTCTATCAGAAGAAACAATACGCACTGCATTCCTATTTTAGATGCGGAAAGCGCTGTCAGCATACCATGATTGGTCTGAAGCGAACCGCTCGCAACAATTACTTTTGCCTGCTGCTTCTGTGCATCCGCAAGAATGTATTCTAGTTTACGAAGCTTATTCCCCCCAAAACCGATTCCCAGCAAATCATCTCTCTTTAAAAAAATATTACACCCATACTCAGCACTGATTCGATCCAGCCTTTGTATCGGTGTTGGTTTAAGCGTAAGATTGATTTTATCTAATGTATGCATATTTCGACCCTTTCTGCTATTACTTACTGCTGTCATTCGTAATGTTTCAAAATAGCTGATAACTGTTTGTAGTGTAACATCTCCGTCATTTTTCGACAAATTGTTATTTATTATATATGCACGTATTTATAGTGTTTATCTATATATGTTTTGTATATTTTTCACAATTTTATACTGTATGCATATACCTTTCCCACAAAAACACGATTATTGCACAAAATGAGCCAGCCGGACACAAATCCAGCTGGCTCTTCCTACATAATATATTAAATTTTCTTTATTCATCCAGTTCTAACTCATGCGGAT
>CAVAVU010000063.1:0-29806 GCA_963592205.1 bacterium | reverse complement strand
AGAATCTACAATGGCTGGCATATGCAGAAGAAGCGGATATATTAAATGTGGCATTGTTTGGATTTACAGCAAAAGCGTGGAGAGAAGCTAATCCTGAGTTAGCAAAAAAGAACAATGTCAGAGATTTTGCATCTATCAATGAATTGACAGTGCTTTCCAATCTGGAATCGCATAATGCGCAGATGATTAAAGAAGGAAAGAAAAAAGAAGAACGGTTTAAAATCCTACAGGAAATTGCAGAATATCAGTTGGATATTCTGAATACTGCAGAGCAGATTAAAATGCTAGAGGATGAGAAGCAGATTGGCGAAACAGTGTTTAGCTAATTTGAGAATCTTCCAAAATTTATATCAAAAGAAAATTTTATTTGAGTTGGTCACGCTATCTGAAATTTATGCGAATTGATGATATAGATGAACGCCATTTTTATAATGTTCAGACGGTGCCCGAACGGTTGAATTAAAAAATAAGTAATGTTGTATAAAGTTGAAAGGTGAAGTATTCGATGAACATAGATGCATATAATCTGGATTCTCTTCGCGCATTAGTGCGTAAACTGGAAAAAGAAAACCAAAATCTGAAACAGAAATTAAATGAAGCCAATATTCCGTATAGTTCAGAAGATATTTTTACTGAATCATACCAGAAAACTTGAATTAGAAGAAATCGAGCAATATATGAAAAGCTGGAGAGGTGAAATGTTTCCTGCTGTCGTTGAAGGAAGTGTTGATACTTTAGAGAATCGTCCAAAACCATGGAAGAAAAAAGAGAAGTTTTCTGTAAGAGATGTTACTGGTAAATTACATATTGTACTGGGGAATGGTGTATACATAGATACTTTGAATTTTACACCTAAAATTCAAAATCAGATTCGAAGTATGGCAGCTTTTGATAATCCACTTTATTATAAAAATAAAAGAATGGGTTGCTCAAATTATTATAATTTCAGCGCAGTTTATATGGGTAAAGATGAGAATGGATATATTGGCCTACCGAGGGGTCTGAAAGAAAATAAAGAATTTTTTGTAGCAATGACTTGACATCCTCGGGGGCATTGTGTGTGGAGGGAAGTCTGCCAAAATAAACTCTTGCAAATTCTTCCTTACAGGACTAAACTTAGAAGTTGTGTTTAGGAGGAATTGAGATGACAAGTGATAAGAATAAAGAATCGATAGAAAATATAAAGAATCTTCCAGTGTTTCGTGGAGAACTGGCGCTGTTGGTTGTGGTCATTATTAACAGTCTGGGAGTTGTCCTGATGTTGCATTCCGGATCAGGAATTTCTGCAATATCCAGTGTGCCGTATGCGTTTTCGGACGTATTTCCGAAGCTGACGCTGGGTACATGGACCTACATATTTCAGGGACTGCTGGTGTTGTCACTGATGATCATGCGGAAGAAGTTTGTTCCGCCGTATTTATTCAGTTTTGTAGTGGGATTTGCATTCAGTGAGATGTTGGATGTTCATAAGATCTGGGTTGATGCGCTGCCTGCATCAATCGGACTTCGGGTGTTATATTTTGTGATCAGCTATATTTTATTGTGTATCGGAATCGCACTGTCGAACCGCTGTGGACTGCCGATCATCCCGACAGATTTATTTCCGAGAGAGTTGTCTGATATTACAAAGGTGAAGTATTCTAAGATCAAAGTGTCATTTGATGTGATCTGTCTTGCAATTACGGCATTGATGACCGGACTTCTTCTGGGACATCTGGATGGACTCGGAGTCGGCACGGTGCTGGCTGCATTTACTATGGGAAAGGTGATCGGAGTGATTGGAGACTGGATGGATCGGCATGTGAGATTCGTGTCTTTTATGTCTAAATAGTATAGCAAAATAATTAATATAGAATAAATGCTGTGGCATGTGTCTGGATTGCAGAGATATGTCACAGCATTTTTGCGTTGTAGAATAATGTAGAATACTTGTAGGTAAATGAGGGGGAAGAGTTGATAACAGACCGGAAATTCGATAAAATAAAAGCGTATTATAGCTATGATACGGAGTGAGAGAATAATGGATAACATACAGAAAACACGGAAGAAATCGACCTATATCGTCCGCGCGCTGATGATGGCGTTGACGGTTGTTTTAATTATATTATTTTTTGTAATCATGTCGCTTGTAGGGCAGATTCAGGGAACTGCGCGGGTGGTGAATTATGCAGGACTGGTACGAGGCGGAACCCAGCGCATGATCAAGCTGGAAGATGCAGGAGAGCCGCAGGATAAGATGATGAATACGATCTGCTCCTATATCGAAGGACTCCGTATGGGAAGTGATGAACTGAATTTTGTGCGTTTGGATGATAAGGATTTCCAGGATAAGATGGATGAACTGGCTACATATTTTGAAGAACTAAAGAAAGAGATTCTGGAAGTCCGTGCAAATGGATATGAGAATACGGATATCATCGAGAAGAGCGAGACATTTTTCGGAATCTGTGATGAGGCAGTCGGTTATGCGGAGGCGTATTCCCAGCGCAAGGCATCGGCGCTGAATGTGTTGGAAAAGTTTGTATTTGCAGATGTTATCGGTCTGGTCATTCTGTTTGGTATTGAACTGATCAAGGCATTAAAATTCGCAGCGCAGAACCGTATGCTTCAGAAGAAGGTATATCTGGACGAAGCGACAGGGCTTCCGAATAAGAATAAATGCGAAGAGATTCTGGGGGATCCGGAACCTGTGAGTGCAGATCAGCTGACCGCGGTCTGCGTATTTGATCTGAATAATCTGCGTACGATCAATAACAATCTGGGACATGAAAAAGGGGATGAGTATATCAGATCCTTTGCGGTGGAATTAAGAAAGGCTGTGCCGGATGAATATTTTGTCGGAAGAGACGGCGGCGATGAATTTATTGCAGTATTTCATGGACTGGATCATCCGAAGGTGCGGGACATGCTGCAAATGATCCGGGAACATATGGCGGCGTATTCTACAGAGCATCCGGAAATGCCACTGAGTTATGCAGTAGGCTATGCGCTATCATGTGATTTTGACCAGTGTACGATGCGGGAACTGTTCCGCCTGGCGGATAAGAATATGTATGTCGATAAGAACCGTGCCAAGATGGAAGAGGCAGAAGCAAGACAGAGAAAGGATCGAAGCATTCTGGCATGGGTGCGGGAACAGGACTGTAATTTTTCGGATTGTATGTACTGTGATGCGATGCTGGATCAGTACCGGGTATTACGTGCAGGGTCTGAATTCTTTCTGGCTGAGGAAGGCAGTTATTCCGGAGCGGTGGAGCAGATCGTGCAGATTTTATCTACAGACAGCACCCGTAAGGATATGTGGACAAAGCTGCAGATTGCATATGTACAGGCACATCTGGATAGTTTGAGCCGTTCCGTGACCGTGAGGAGACGGCGAGAAATGAAAGACTCCAGTTAATCCGGTATTACGATCAGGTGAAGCATTCCCTGATGGAAAACAGCAATTACGTTGATGCGCTGATGGATACGGCAAAGGCGGTATATACTGTGGAGATTACCCATGACCTGCTGGAGAAAATGTATTATCCGGAAGGCAAGCGTGATTTTGAAATGCATATAGAGCTTCCGTATTCTTACAATGCATACTGTGCAGAACGTAGAAAATATGTAACAGAAGATACGCAGGAGAATTACAGGATCACGGATTCGTCAGAAAATCTGTTGGAGCGGTTTGAAAATGGCGCGAAACAGATTACGGTAGAATACTGTGAACGAGGTGATGACGGCAGGCGGTACTGGCTGCAGAAGACGGTACTTATGTCCAGAGATACGGTGTACGATAGCAGAAAACAGAAAGAGAGCAGTGTAGTTCATGCGATCATTCTGTTCAAGAATACATCGGAATTTCATGAGAAGGAACAACAGGAAAAGGAGCGACTGGAATCTGCATTCCATGAGGCAGATCTGGCGAGCAAAGCTAAGACAGAATTTTTAAACCGTATGAGTCACGATATCCGTACGCCGATCAACGGCATTATGGGTATGTTGGATATTATGCGTAAGACACAGGGAGATCAGGCGAAGGAAAATGAATGTATGGATAAGATACAGCTTTCCGCCAGTCATCTGTTGGAACTGGTGAATGATGTGCTGGATATGAGTAAGATCGAAGCAGATCAGATTGAACTTCCGAGAGAGTCGTTTGATCTTGTGGAACTGATGCAGGAAGTGAGAGCGTTAGTAGATGCATAGCTTACAGAGACTGGAATCACACATCGGAGTCTTAGAGGTCATCTGGTACATACGGCATTGATCGGAAGTCCGCTTCAACTTCGTCAGATTATGCTGAATCTGTTCAGCAATGCAATCAAATACAATAAAAAGGACGGTTCGATTGACACCTATGCCGGCGAACTTTCCTGCGATGGAAAGATAGTATACTATGAATTTATCATTACAGATACCGGTGTCGGAATGAGTCAGGAATTCGTAGAAGAGCATCTGTTTAAGCCATTTACCCAGGAACAGTCAGATGCGAGAACTCAGTATAAAGGAACAGGTCTGGGTATGTCGATCGTGCAGGGGCTGATCCGAAAGATGCATGGTTCTATCCAGGTAGAGAGTGAACTTGGAAAAGGAACAAGAATTACGTATCAGATACCATTTGAACTGGATACAGAATCCGAGAGAACGAAAGAGACGGCGGAGATATCTGTTCCGGTAACCGACAGAAACCTTCGGGTGTTATTGGTAGAGGATAATGAGATCAATATGGAGATCGCTGAGTTTTATCTGAAAGATATGGGCATCACGGTGGATAAGGCGTGGAATGGGAAAGAAGCTGTGGATATGTTTGCAGATTCTGAACCGGATACTTACGATATGATACTCATGGACATTATGATGCCGGTGCTGAATGGAATGGAGGCAACCGCATGTATCCGTAAAATGAATCGGAGTGATGCGAAGAAGATTCCGATTCTTGCACTGACCGCTCAGGTAACGTCAGAAAGTATTGTAGAATGCGGTAAGGCAGGTATGGATGGACATATTACCAAACCAATCGAGCTGCAAAAATTAAAAGAACAGATTTTTACATATTTTACATAGATTTAACCTAAATCTGAAAAGATAATCATATTTCTCTGATAAAGTTTACTCGATAAAGAAAGAGGAAGCATATATATTAGGAAATGAGGAGAATATGATGAATGAAGCAAGTAAGGTAGTATTTGGACTGGTCGGTGGACTGTCGCTGTTCTTGTATGGAATGAACAGCATGAGTGATGCACTTCAGAAGGCTGCCGGAGAGAAGATGAAGAAGATTCTGGAATTTCTTACCAAGAACCCAATCATGGGAGTGCTGGCAGGAGCCGTAGTTACGGCTGTGCTTCAAAGCAGTTCTGCTACTACAGTTATGGTGATTGGATTTGTAAGTGCAGGACTGATGAGTCTGCCACAGGCGATTTCTGTTATCTTTGGAGCCAATATTGGTACTACCATGACGGCGCAGCTGATGGCATTTAAGATTACTGATTATATATACCCGATTATTTTTGTTGGTTTCATGCTGTACTTTGCATCTAAGAAGGAGAAAGTCAAGAATGTAGGTATGGTAATCTTTTCATTTGGTCTTTTGTTTGAAGGTATTGAGATCATGGGAAGTGTAATGAAGCCGCTTGCAAACAGTCCGATTTTTGTGGATCTGATGGCAAAGGTATCAGATATTCCGGTACTTGGTGTAGTACTCGGTGTAGTGATGACTCTGGTCGTACAGAGCAGTTCAGCTACGATTGCAGTATTACAGAACTTTGCGTCACAGCCTGGCCCGGACGGGGTGACCAGCGTAATCGGTCTGGCAGGAGCAATTCCGATTCTGTTCGGTGATAATATTGGTACCACTATTACCGCGTTACTGGCATCTATCGGACAGTCTAAGAACGCTAAGAGAACAGCCATTGCGCACAGTATTTTTAATATCACAGGAAGTATTGTATTCTTGTTCTTGATTCCAGTGTTGACTAAGTTTGTACAGTTCATTTCACCGAAAGGACCGGAGATAGAAGTGATCTCCAGACAGATTGCCAATGCACATACCACATTTAATGTAGTCTGTACACTGGTATGGCTGCCGTTGATTCCGCTGATGGTGAAGATTGTAACGACAATCGTGCGTGGAGACGATACGAAGAAAGTACATTCTTATGAGCCGCAGTATCTGGATGATAAGATGATTAACCAGCCGATTCCGGCTATGTTCCTGGTATCTAATGAGATTGACCGTATTGCGGCATCAACAGAGAAGATGCTGAAGATTTTGAAGGAAATCGTATCAGGAGATGACAGAGAAGAAACAAAAGCATTGTTTAAGAAACATCATGATGCAATTAAGTCATTGCAGGATGCAATTGTGACTTATATTTCAAAGTTATTTACCGGCGGAGCATTGACGGAAGTGCAGGCAGAACGGGTTGCAGGATATCTTGCAATTGCCAATAATATTGACCGTATTGCGGATCGCTGTGGTGATGTGGCAGACATTTATGGACGAATCGGTACGTCAGAAAAGATTCTGTCAGAACAGGCAAAGGAAGAACTTGCACAGTGCGTGACGATTGCAGAGGAACTATTTGAGCAGGCAATCTCGGCTGTGGCTACAGATGATGTAGAGAAGGCAGAGCAGGTGATTCAGGATAAGAAACGCATGCGTAAGGCGCAGAAGAAGAGCACCAAGAAGCATCTGGAGCGTCTGCAGGAGAAGCTGTGTGATCCGGAACTTACCAGAGCGTATTCCGGTATTCTGCTGAATCTTGACCGTGTGGCAGATAACTGCACCGGTATTGCAGAAGAGGCACTGGATCGTGTGACTTATGTAAGATTTAATACGGAAGAAGCTGCACAGAAGCCAGAAAGAGTTGTGGCAGCAAATGCGTAAATAATCTGACTGTTACGACCGGAGGTAAATGTATCAGGGAATTATAATTGACATTTAGAATGTGACTCCATATAATAGTTACTGGAGTTCATAAGTAATGAATGAAGACAGGGGAGCTTGTGAGACAGGCTGAGAGGAAACAGATAGTTTCGACCCTTTGACCTGATGCGGATAATGCCGCCGTAGGAATCGATATATGATTTTTCGGAGACACCTGCATGGGTGTCTCCTTTCTGTTGCTTTAATATATTTTGTGAAAGAAGGAAAATATATGTTAGGAAAATACCTGGAACAAGTCAGAACGAAAGCACCGCTGATCCACAACATTACCAATTATGTTACGGTGAATGATGTGGCCAATGTGCTTCTTGCATGTGGCGGAAGTCCGATCATGTCAGATGAACCGGCAGATATTATCGATATTACTTCTATATGTAATGGACTTAATATTAATATCGGTACATTGAATGTGCGAACGATCGAGGCAATGTATGCTGCCGGTCAGAAAGCAAATGAACTGCAGTATGCGGTACTTCTGGATCCTGTGGGAGCCGGAGCGAGTAAGCTGCGTACCGATACAGCGATGGGATTGATCGAAAAGATCCATTTTGATGTGATCCGTGGAAATATTTCTGAGATCAAGACGCTTGCATTAGGAAATGGTACGACCAAGGGCGTGGATGCTGATGTGGCGGATGCAGTGACAGAAGAGAATCTGGATCAGGCAGTGGCATTTGTGAAGAACTATGCTGTGCAGAGCGGAAGTGTGATCGCGATCACAGGAGCGATCGACCTGATCAGTGATGGCAAGATGTGCTATGTGGTAAGAAACGGACGTCCGGAGATGGGACGAATCACTGGCACGGGATGCCAGTTGTCCGGCATGATGACTGCATTCCTTGCAGCGAATCCGGAAGAAAAATGCGCGGCGGCAGCGGCGGCAGTGTGCACGATGGGACTTGCCGGAGAGATCGCATATGATTATATGCAGCCGGGAGACGGTAATGCGACTTACCGTAACCGGATCATTGATGCCATTTATAATATGACACCGGAGATGCTGGAGAAAGGAGCAAAATATGAAGTTCGATAGAGAAGATCTGCTGCTCTATGCAGTGACAGACAGCAGATGGCTGAATGGGGAACGCCTGTATGACCAGGTGGAGAAAGCGCTGAAAGGCGGCGCAACATTTATTCAGCTTCGGGAAAAGGAGCTGGATCAGGAGCATTTCTTTGAGGAAGCAGTAGAGATTAAAGAGTTGTGTGCCAGATATCATGTTCCGTTTGTGATTAATGATAATGTAGAGATTGCGCTGAAGATGGATGCGGACGGCGTGCATGTTGGACAGGATGATATGGAAGCCGGAGATGTAAGAGCGAAGCTTGGACCGGATAAGATCATTGGGGTATCTGCACATACCGTAGAAGAGGCGCTGCTTGCGGAGGAGCGCGGAGCGGATTATCTGGGAGTCGGAGCAGTATTTCCGACAGGATCTAAGACAGATGTGAATGTATTGGACGGAGGCATGATTCGTGCGATTACCGAGGCGGTACATATTCCTGTCATTGCCATTGGCGGAATTGGCAAAGATAACGTAGAAGAACTTGGTGGTAACGGGCTGGACGGAGTGGCAGTGATCAGTGCCATTTTTGCACAGAAAGATATTACGGAGGCTACAAAGGAATTAAAAGAAGCTACACTCAGGATGGTGAAAGCATGATCCGCGGGGCAATCTTTGATGTAGATGGAACGTTGCTGGATTCGATGAGCATCTGGGAGGAAGCAGGTGTCCGGTATCTGGAGAGTATTCAGGTAGAGCCGGAGCCGGGACTGAGCAGGATTCTGTACCCGATGACGATTGAAGAGGGTGTGGCATATACGAAAGAACATTATCATCTGCCGCAGTCAGCAGAAGAGATTACAGAGGGATTGTTGATGGTAGTCAGGGACTTCTATTATAAAGAAGTACAGGCTAAAAAAGATGTAATAAAGTTTCTTAAGAAATTATATGTGAATAAAATTCCTATGATAGTTGCTACGGCAGGGCATAAGGAATATGCCAAGGCAGCATTGCAGAGACTGGAGATGGATCATTATTTTCAGGATATTGTGACCTGTTCTGAGCTTGGCAGGGGCAAGCATGAACCAGAGATCTATTTGCAGTGTGTGGCTGCGATACGAAGAAAACCAGAAGAAACCATGGTATTTGAGGATGCCGGATATGCGATCGAGACTGCAAAGAATGCAGGATTTATTACGGTTGGCGTTCGGGATATGAGTAATGGTGATGACTGGCAGCAGATCAGGGGGACCGCAGATTATACGCTGGAAACCTGGTCTGAGGCAGATAAACTTCCGATAACAGTAAAATAATAAAGAACAACGGGCAGTAACCGGATGGGAAACTTTCGGTACAGATCGATTTAATTATGGGAGTAATCCGACGGCTGATTGGGGGCACCACCTTCAGTCGTCCCGCAATCAGCGGAAAAATTAATGCATAGATATACATATAGGAAAGGAAGAATGAGATATGAGAACAGCATTAACAATCGCTGGAAGTGATTCCAGTGGAGGCGCCGGAATTCAGGCAGATATTAAGACGATGATCAGCAATGGCGTATACGCTATGAGTGCGATCACCGCTCTGACTGCACAGAATACAACCGGAGTAACAGGTATTATGGAAGTAACGCCAGAATTTCTGGCAGACCAGCTGGATAATATATTTACCGATATTTATCCGAATGCAGTAAAGATCGGCATGGTATCTTCAGATGCACTGATCAATAAAATTGCAGACAAATTAGAGGAATATAAAGCAGAGAATATCGTAGTAGATCCGGTTATGGTGGCTACCAGCGGAGCAAAGCTGATCTGTGATGAAGCAGTAGATGCGCTGAAAAAGCGTCTGCTTCCGATCGCAACGGTATTGACTCCGAATATTCCGGAGGCAGAAGTGCTGTCTGGCATGGAGATTCATACGGATGAAGATATGATCAAAGCGGCAGAGAAGATCGGAACAGAATATCACTGTGCGGTACTCTGCAAGGGCGGACATCAGTTAAATGATGCCAATGACCTGTTGTGGAGAGACGGCGAATATAAATGGTTCTACGGGGAACGCATCGACAATCCGAATACACACGGAACCGGATGCACATTGTCCAGCGCGATCGCTTCGAATCTGGCGAAAGGTTATGATCTGGATACATCGGTAGAACGTGCAAAGAAATACATTTCCGGCGCACTGGCAGCAATGCTGGATCTTGGTAAAGGCAGCGGTCCGATGAATCACGGATTTGCAATTACAAATGAATATACGGAATGCGCAAAGGAGGAGGCTTAAAAGATGAACGAGAAGAGAACTTCAATCTTTGAAAATGGTCTGATCTGGTTTGGCGCAGGCGTATCTCTGGCAGAGATCCTTACCGGTACAGCCTTTGCGCCGCTGGGTTTCCAGAAAGGTATTCTGGCAATCATTGTCGGTCACATTATCGGATGTATGATGTTATTTCTGGCAGGTGTGATCGGTGGCAAGACCAGAAGAAGTGCAATGGAAACGGTTAAAATGAGCTTTGGACAGAACGGCGGAGTATTTTTCTCTTTCTTAAATGTCCTTCAGTTAGTCGGCTGGACAGCAATCATGATCTATGACGGCGCGCTGGCAGCAGACGGTGTGCTGAACACTGGAAGATGGGTATGGTGTCTGGTAATCGGAGCTTTGATCATCGTGTGGATTCTGGTAGGTATTACCAATCTTGGCAAGGTGAATACGATTGCGATGGCAGCGTTATTTATCCTGACACTGGTGCTCTGCAAGGTAATCTTCTTCAGCGGAGCAGCAGGAAGCGTAGATACAAGTGAGGCAATGTCCTTTGGCGCAGCCGTAGAGCTGGCGGTAGCGATGCCATTATCCTGGCTGCCGCTGATCAGTGACTATACAAGAGAAGCAGAAGAGCCGGTGAAAGCAACAGCAGTCAGCGCGATTGTATACGGTATCATCAGCTGCTGGATGTACGTGATCGGTATGGGCGCTGCAATTTATACCGGAGAGTATGATATTGCTCAGATCATGGTAAAAGCAGGTCTTGGAATCGCAGGACTGTTGATCATCGTATTTTCAACTGTTACAACAACATTTCTGGATGCATATTCCGCTGGTGTTTCGGCAGAGTCTGTATTTTCCAAACTGAATGGCAAATACGCAGCCGTAGCGGTGACTGTGATCGGTACGGTCGGTGCAATCGTATATCCGATGGATAATATTACGGATTTCCTGTATCTGATCGGTTCTGTATTTGCACCGATGATCGCGATCCAGATCGCGGACTTCTTTATCCTGAAGCGTGCAGATAGTCTGTCTGATGCGATCGATGTGCCGAATATTATAATCTGGGTTGTGGGATTTGTATTATATCGTTACCTGATGAATGTAGATATTCCGGTAGGAAATACACTTCCGGATATGGCAGTGACCATCGTGATCTGTGTCATTATCCGGAAATGCATGGGCAGCAAAAACGCTTAATCAGCATCCAGTGCTGCCTGCATGTCATCCGGGAGCGGAGCAGTGAAAGACATCATGTCTCCCGTGATCGGATGACGGAATGAAAGTTTATGAGAATGAAGAGCCTGACGACCGATGTGGCGCATATCCGGATTGTAGAGATAATCTCCGATCAGCGGATATCCCAGATGCTTCATGTGAATGCGGATCTGGTGTGTGCGCCCGGTCTCAAGCTTCAATGCGACCAGACTGTAATGCCTGGTCGTTTTTACAACATGATAATGGGTGATAGCGGTTTCGCCGTTGTCCCAGTCTACCATACGCTCGATGATGGTGCCGGGTTTCCTGCGGAGAGGGGCAGAGATGGTACCAGCTTCGGGCGTTACGTGTCCGGAGGCAATTGCAAGATATTCCCGGTGGACTTCGCGGCGTCCGGTCATAGAAGAGAGAATCCCTGCACTGACCAGATGCTTTGCCACAACGGTAAGTCCGGAAGTGTCTCTGTCCAGTCTGTTACAGCACCGGAAGATAAATGGTTTGCCCTGTTCTTTGTAATACCATGCCAGCGCATTGGCCATTGTATTATAATAGTTATTCAGAGAAGGGTGGATCGGCATGCCGGCAGGCTTGTTCAGGACGATGATATCCTCGTCTTCATAGACGATGTTGAGTGGCAGCTCGACCGGTGGAATCTTGTCGGAGCATTTGGTCTCGCTGATGCGGACACTTAAGCAGTCTCCTTCGGCAAGTTCCTGACGCATATAGTAATGGACGCCGTTCACCAGAATGCTTTCCGGCATATGTTTAATAGAAGAAATATTCTGGGAAGAATATCCTTTTCGTTTCAGAAACTGTTCCACGCGGAGTCCCGCCGCAGTCTCATCTATCTGATAATTTATCGTGCGATTCATTGCATTTCCTCCTAAATTCCGATAAACTAATCATAGCACATTTGAAAAGCTTTGGAAAACAGGAGAAAAGTATGGAATCCTTAAGTACACTTTGTTACATTGAAAAAGATGGAAAATACCTGATGCTTCACCGCAATGTGAAGGAGAATGATGTCAATGAAGGCAAATGGATCGGCGTGGGCGGTCATTTTGAAGCGGATGAGAGTCCGGAGGAATGCCTGCTCAGAGAAGTAAAAGAAGAGACGGGATACACACTGACGTCTTACCGCTTTCGGGGAATTGTGACCTTCGTATCAGGCGGCGGAGTGACAGAATATATGTCATTGTTTACGGCAGATGGATTTGAAGGCGAAGAGATCCCGTGTGATGAGGGGGATCTGGAATGGGTAGAGATGGACCGGATCGGAGAACTGAATCTCTGGGAAGGCGACCGAATTTTCCTCAGACTTCTTGTGGAGCGGGAGACATTTTTCTCACTGAAGCTGGTCTATGACGGACACGACCGATTAGTAAGTGCGGCTCTGGACGGGAAACCGATGGAGTTATAAGAATCATTATAGATTAAAGGAGATAAGAACATGAAAGACGGAGTAATCGCAGTTGTTGCAGGAAAAGAAGTTACAAAAGAGGAATTTGATCTGTTCGTAGAGAATATGCCGCAGGACAGAAAGGCATATCTGCAGTATCCTGGTTTTAAGGACAGATTGATGGATGAATATCTGTCTCTGTATACATTTGCACAGGATGCATTGGATCAGGGGCTGGATAAGACAGAAGAATACGAGCGCATTCTGGAAAGCACGAAGCGTGGCATTCTGGCACAGCTTGCTATGCGTGCAGCAATGAAGGATGTGAAAGTGACAGACGAAGAAGCAAGAGCATATTATGATGCGAATCCGAATAAGTTCAAGAAAGAGGAGACTGTGCAGGCCAGACATATTCTGGTAGATAATGAAGAGAAATGTAATGAAATACTGAACAGTATTGTGAACGGTGTGATTTCTTTTGAAGAAGCTGCCAGGCAGGAATCTACCTGCCCGTCCGGACAGAAAGGCGGAGATCTGGGAGAATTCGGACATGGACAGATGGTAAAAGAATTTGATGAAGCAGCATTTGCGGCAGAGCCGGGCAAGGTTGTGGGACCGGTGAAGACACAGTTTGGTTATCACCTGATCCGTGTAGATAAGAAGAGTGAGGCAGAGGTACAGCCGTTTGAAGCAGTGAAAGCAACGATCGTTAATACGCTTTTTCAGAAGAAGCAGAATGATGCATATGAAGCGAAAGAGAAAGAGTTGAAAGAAAAATATGTCGAAATGTAAGCTGACAGCAGGAATTCTGGCGCATGTGGATTCCGGTAAGACGACACTGGCAGAGAGCATCCTGTTTCAGACAGGAAAGATCCGCAAGCTCGGAAGAGTGGATCACGGGGACGCGTATCTGGACAATTATGAACTGGAACAGAGCCGTGGCATTACGATCTTTTCCAAGCAGGCAGAGATCATGCTGGGTGACCGCCCGGTGACACTTCTCGATACACCGGGGCATGTGGATTTTGCGGCGGAAATGGAGCGTACATTGCAGGTGTTGGATTATGCAATTCTTGTGGTGAATGGCGCAGATGGCGTACAGGGACACACAGAGACCTTATGGCGGTTGCTTGCCAGATACCAGATTCCAACCTTTATCTTTGTGAATAAGATGGATCAGGCAGGAACGGATCCGGAGAAAGTGCTGACAGAATTGCAGGAGAGATTGTCTGAAGGTTGTATTGCATTCCGGGATTCTGCGATCCGTGAGAACCAGGATACTGGTGAATGGCTGGAAAGCATGGCGATGTTAGAAGAATATGCCATGGAAGAATATCTGGAGACAGACAGTTTATCGGTTGACACGATACGTCGGCTGATTCGTACCAGACGTCTGTTCCCGTGCTATTTCGGTTCTGCATTAAAACAGAAAGGGATCGAGGCGCTTTTACAGGGGCTGGAAATGTATATGGAATCGCCGGTCTATCCTGAGGCATTTGGAGCAAGAGTCTATAAGATATCCAGAGATCCGGCAGGAAACCGATTGACGCATATGAAGATTACCGGCGGAAGTCTGAGAGTCAGGGAAGCACTGTCTGTAGAAGAAACAAATGAAGAACAAAAGAAAGAAAAAATAAACCAGATCCGCATTTATTCGGGAGAAAAGTACGAGCTTGTGCAGGAGGCAGAAGCAGGTACCGTCTGTGCTGTGACCGGACTTACATTTACCAGACCGGGTATGACGCTTGGTGCAGAGAAGGATACTTCGGCACCAATGCTGGAACCGGTACTCAGCTACCGGGTGCAGTATCCGCAGGAAGTGGATGCGCATACGATGCTTGGCTATCTGAAGCAGTTGGAGGAAGAAGATCCGATGCTTCGGATCGTATGGAAGGAAGAAAATGGTGAGATCGGCGTACAGCTTATGGGCGAGATCCAGATTGAGATCTTAAGGAGTCTGATCCAAGAACGATTTGGCATAGATGTGACATTTGATGCGGGAAGCATCGTGTATAAAGAGACGATTCGCAATACCGTGGAAGGCGTCGGTCATTATGAACCGCTCCGGCATTATTCGGAAGTACATCTGATTATGGAACCTGGTGAGCCGGGAAGTGGCGTGGTATGTGACACGGAGTGCAGTGAGGACAGTCTGGATAAGAACTGGCAGCGACTGATTCTGACACATCTGTATGAGAAGCAGCACCGGGGTGTGCTGACAGGCTCCGCAATTACGGATGTGCATATTACGCTTGCAGCAGGAAGAGCGCATCTCAAACATACAGAGGGCGGCGATTTCAGGCAGGCAGTGTACCGCGCTGTGCGTCAGGGGTTGATGCAGGCGGAAAGTGTGCTGCTGGAACCATATTATGCATTTGTCATGGAGATCCCGGCAGAGAATGTGGGACGTGCACTGAATGATATCCAGAAGATGCACGGGGAATTTGAACCGCCGGAGACAGACGGCGATATGACAGTGATCACGGGGGCAGCTCCTGTATCTGCGATGCGGGATTATCAGATGGAAGTGACGACCTATACCAGGGGCAGGGGACGACTGTTCTGTACATTAGACGGTTATCGTCCATGCGCAGATCAGGATGCTGTAATAGAAGAGATTGGTTATGATTCGGAAGCAGATACGGAGAATCCGGCAGGTTCTGTATTCTGTTCCCATGGAGCGGGTTATTATGTGCCATGGAATGAAGTGTTCTCGCATATGCATATCGAGAGTCAGTTGAAAAAGCGGCAGGAGATTCAGAGGAACATGACAACCGATACAGCTTCTGCGCACCGCAAGGACCGCATGACCGGAAAGAAAGCACCGTCTTCGGACGGCATCGGATGGAATGCAAAAGAAGAAAAAGAACTGGAAGATATCTTTATCCGTACGTATGGTAAGGTTGAGCGGCGGAATGCGCCTGCCGGTCAGACAGTAGTGACAGCGGATAATAAACCGAAAAAACATCGTGATGACGGTACAGAGTATCTGCTTGTGGACGGTTATAATGTGATCTTTGCCTGGGATGAATTGAAGGAGCTGGCAAAGGATAATATCGAAGCGGCGAGAAACAAGCTGATGGATGTACTGAGCAATTATCAGGGCTTCCGTAAATGCGTACTCATTCTGGTATTTGATGCATATAAGGTAGACGGTGAAGTGCTGGAGATCCAGCGTTACCACAATATTCATGTGGTATTCACCAAGGAAGCCGAGACTGCCGACCAGTATATCGAAAAAGTAGTCCATGAGATCGGGAGAAAACGGCATGTGACGGTAGTGACATCGGATGGTGTGGAACAGGTGATCACGACCAGTCAGGGCGCATATCTGATCTCAGCCAGAGAATTCCGCGAGGAGATTGCATTTACGGAGATGCAGATCCGGGAAGAATGGGACAGACATAAAGAGTCCGACCGTAATTATCTGTTTGACCATATGGATGAAGAACTGGTACGTCATATGGAAGAAGTGAGACTTGGCAGAAAAGATCTGAAATGAGGATTTCGCGAGACTGTTCATGAGGATTTATTTCAGTAAAAGCCGTGATATTTCTCGCGGTATCATGTATAATCTAGTCAGGAACTTACAGACTAAGGTTAAAAAGAAAAGAGGATAAATATATGGCAGCAATACATGTAACAGCAGAAGATTTTAAAGATGTAGTATTAAAGGCAGACAAGCCGGTACTGGTTGATTTCTGGGCACAGTGGTGCGGACCTTGTCAGAATATGGGACCAACCGTAGAAGAGATTGCAGACGAATATTCTGATATTATGGTATGCAAACTGGATATCGATAATGCAATGGATATTGCGAGAGAATATCGTGTCATGTCAATTCCTACGTTTCTCATTTTTGAAAATGGCGAGGTAGCAAAACGTACTGTAGGCGAGCAGACCAAGCAGGAATTGTTGACATTTGTCGGTAAATAAAATAATTACGCTGCAAACTTTAATTGAAATATCTTCCAGAAGTGCTATAATAATTCCTGTTACATCAGGGGTCAGACAGAATAAGACGGCACATAAGTGTAGATAGAATATAGTATTTGGAGGAATTATCATGGCAAGAACTAAGAAAACAGCTGGAAAGAATGTTGCAGCAGAGGCACAGGCAGCAGCGAGAAAGGCTGTATCTGAAGCACAGGCAGTAGCAAGAAAGGTTGCGGCAGAGAGTAAAGCAGCTGCAGAGGAAGTTAAGGTTAAAGCAGAGACGAAGGCAGCAGAAGAAGTCAAACCTGCAGCTAAAAAAGCAGCGAAAGAGACAAAAGCAGCAGCTAAGACTGCTGTAGAAGAGACGAAGAAAGCAGCTAAAAAAGCAACTACAAGAAGAAGCAAAAAAGACATGAAAGTAAATGCTTACGTAGAATACTATGGCAAGCAGGTACACGAAGATACAATGATTGCAAACGTAAAGAAAGCATGGACAAAGTCTGGTCATAAGATTGGTGAGATCAAGACGATGGATCTTTACATCAAACCGGAAGAAAGCAAAGTGTACTATGTGATCAACGGCGACGAGAGCGGATCAGTAGAATTCTAATCTGGCACCGGAATATGCAGTCATAAAAGAGCAGCACGAAGGAGAATTAGTATGAATGATATGATGACTCAGGTTAATCAGATAGCAGGCAATGGTCTGTCCTTTCTGCAGACTACGGTGGTACTGGCCGTTACGATCTGTATCGGATTGATTATTGGTCTGTTCGGATTGAAGCTGGCGCGTGTGTGGGCAGCATTGGTAGGACTTGTTCTGGGAGTGGCAGTGGGAGGCATCGTTTCTGCTGTGGCAGGACTGAATGGAATGGCATCTGTGGGAGCTATGGCAGGAGGCGCAGTAATACTGGCAATTCTTGTATGTGTATTTTACAGAGTCGGTATATTTTTCTTTGTCTGGCTTGCAATATTCAGCATGGGAATATCTGCGATCGGTCAGCAGTCCATACCGGTGATTGCAGTGTGCGGCGTGTTGGGATTGATTCTTGCAATCGTTACAATGAAGATGTTCGATCCACTTGTAATCATTATCACATCCATTTACGGTGGTTATATGGCAGGTAATGCGCTTGTGTCGCTGATTGGTCTGGACAGCTATCTTATTGCGGCGATTGCAGTACCGGTCGTGATCATTGCAATCTGTGTGGCAGTGCAGTTTATCATGCGATCCAGACAGGTTGGCAGGAAACAGGTGAAAAAGGCTGACGAACACAGAGAAAAAGAATCCAGAGAAACAGAAGTGGAGCAGGCAAGAATGCTGCTTGACGATGATGACCTGGATGATGTGGAAGTGAGCGATCTGGAAGATGATGATCTGGAGACAGATTATTATGATGATGTGCCGGACAGTGACGATGATCTGGATGCGGATTATGATGCGGATGAAGGATATCTTGATGATGATCTTGAATCCGGATATGACGATCTGGACTTTGACGATGATTTTAAGATTATAGAGTAGTTTATATGTTATGCAGATAAAGGCATTTTGTCGATGGCAGCGGAGGCTGTATTGGCAGAGTGCCTTTGTTGTATTTTGACGGTAACGTGGTATAATAAAGAAAAATGACAAAGGAGGCTTACACATGAAGATAGATATGCATTGTCATGTGCATGAAGGCTCGATTGACAGCCGGGTAAGCCTGGATGAATATATAACTGTTCTGAAAGAAAAAGGCTTTGATGGAATGCTGATCACGGACCATGACAGTTATCATGGTTACAGGCATTGGAAATACGAAATGAAAGGAAAAGTCCATCAGGACTTCGTGGTATTGAAGGGCATTGAGTACGATACGCTGGATGCGGGGCATATGCTGTGTATCATGCCGGAAGGTGTGCGTATGCGGTTGCTGGAAGTAAAAGGTCTTCCGGTATCGATCCTGATTGACTTTGTGCACAGACATGGCGGAATCCTGGGACCGGCACATCCTTATGGTGCCAAGTATATGAGCATGACCAACACAAAGCGGTATCGCAAATCACAGGAATTTGTGAAAAGATTTGATTTTATCGAAGTATTTAATGCCTGCGAATCGCAAGAGTCTAATGACAGCGCAGCCAGACTTGCAGCAGAGTATGGGAAGCCGGGAGTAGGCGGAAGTGATGCTCACAAGACAGACTGTATCGGGACAGGCTATACGATACTTCCGAAGACGGTTAGCTGTGAGACGGAGCTGATCAATCTGATTCGGGAAAAGGCAGAGATTCAGGCAGGAGGAGTCCTGTATGGCAGAACTACCAAGGAGAAAATGGGAGCATTGCACAGGATTCTGGCGGATCTGTTCTGGTTCTACAACCGGGGAGGCGCTATGCTGAAATATTTCAAACGGAGAAAGAAGGACAAGATTGAGAATCCGGTAACTCCGGTAGATCCGATCGAGATTCCGTATCTGAAAAAAGCAAAAAAATTCCGTTCAAAGAAATAGGTGTACGGATTATTGGACACCTTACTTGCTATAGTGATTACAGGAAGTGAGGTGTTCTTTTATGAAAAAAACAGGAAAAAGATTAGTAGCAGTGGCAGGTGTGATCGCAATGATCATTATTATTCTGGTATTTGGATTTACAGAGACAAGTATACCGGGAATCGTGTATCTGGCGATGTGGTGTGTGTGCGCAGCGGCGATCTGTTACGGCACCGATACACAGCTTGCCATCTGAACATGGGAGAACATTATGACAGAATATAAGAGTATGCTGCATGCGCAGAGAGCGTATTTTCAAACAGGTGATACGAAGGATGTGGAGTTTCGTATCCGTCAGTTAAAGAAGCTATATCAGTGGATTACGGTACACGAACAGGAGATCATGGATGCGTTGTATCAGGATCTGAATAAATCGAATTTTGAAGCTTATGCGACAGAGATTGGTATTGTAAAAGAAGAGATACGATATACGTTAAAGCATCTTCGTAAATGGGCGACGCCGAGGAGAGTGCCGACACCGATCACGCAGTTTCCATCGAAGTCGATCGTATATCCGGAACCATATGGTATCGTGTTGATCATGTCGCCGTGGAATTATCCGTTCCAGCTTACAATCGCACCGCTTGTGGGAGCAATCTGTGCAGGGAACTGCGCAGTGGTGAAGCCGTCTGCGTATTCACCGCATACGACAAAGGTTATGGCAGATATGTTAAAAGAGCTGTTTCCGGAGAAATATATCGCTGTTGTGGAAGGCGGAAGACAGGAGAATCAGGCACTTCTGAATGAGAAGTTTGATTATATATTCTTTACGGGAAGTGTGAATGTCGGCAAGTACGTGATGGAGAAGGCGTCTGCGCATCTGACACCGGTGAGTCTGGAACTTGGCGGGAAGAGTCCTTGTATTGTGGACGAGACGGCGGATCTGAAGCTTGCGGCGAAGCGCATTGTCTGGGGCAAGTTCCTGAACTGTGGACAGACCTGTGTGGCACCGGACTATATTCTGGTACAGAACAGTGTGAAGGACAAGCTTGTCCGTTATATAGAAAAGTATATCCGTAAGATGTTCGGTAAAGAGCCAATGCAGAATCCGGAATATCCAAAGATGATTAATGAAAAGCATTTCAACCGTGTGCTTGGTCTGACGGAGCAGGTGCATATTATCTGCGGAGGCGGATCAGATGTGGGTGCGCTTAAGATTGAGCCGACAGTGCTGGATCAGGTAACCTGGGAGAGCCCGGTTATGCAGGAAGAGATCTTTGGACCGTTGCTTCCAGTACTTACATTTTATGATATTGAAGAGGCAATCCAGATGGTCAATGCCAGACCGAGACCGTTAGCACTCTATTATTTTACAAAAGATAAACAGAGAGAAGAGATGATGCTGAAACAGGTGTCTTATGGCGGCGGCTGTATCAATGATACGATCGTACATCTTGCGACATCCCATATGCCGTTTGGCGGTGTGGCTAACAGCGGAATGGGTGGTTATCACGGAAAGGATAGCTTTGACACGTTTACACATAAGAAAAGCATCATGAAGAAATCACTACTTATTGATATACCGATCCGGTATGCACCATTTAAAAATAAGCTCAATATATTAAAGAAGCTGATGTAAGATTGAGTACAAAGGCAGAAAGATAAAAAAGGCATCGGGAGAGAATCCCGGTGCCTTTGGTGCATTTATCCTATTAATAGAAATAGATGATAGAAAAGAAAACTCGTGATCCAGGCAACACAGAGCTGGAACAGTACGAAGAGTATGGTGAGCTTTCTGCTTTCAGTTTCCCGACGGATTGTAGCAATCGTTGCCGTACATGGAACATACAGCAGACAGAATACCATCAGTGCCAGAGCATTGGCGGTGCCGAATTCAATGCCGTTTAAAGCAGTCAGGGCAGAACTCATGCCGTTTGCAGAGGCGATGTTTGAGATGCCAAAGAGGACACCGCAGCTGGAAACGACCACTTCTTTAGCTGCAATTCCTGCAATCAGTGCAACGATGATCTGCCAGTATCCGAGACCTGCCGGTGCGAAGACAGGCACGATGGCTCTGCCGATATAGGAACCGAAGCTTTTGCTGATGTCTGTTACATATCCGCTCGGACCAAAGTTTAAGAGTACCCACATGACAACGGATGCTAGGAAAATAACGGTTCCTGCCCGTGTCAGGTAATCTTTAACCTTTTCCCATACATAGATAGCGATGGTTCTGGCGTTCGGTGTCTTGTATTCTGGAAGTTCAATCAGCAACGCATGCTCTGCTTTACTGTTGTCAATCCGGGACAGGATGAACGCAGTTAAAATTGCCACAATGATGCCCAGAAGATACATACCATAACAGACCAACATCGCATATTTTCCAAAAAACATAGAGGAAAATAATACGTATATCGGAAGTCTGGCGCTGCAGGACATAAAAGGTGTGATCAGTATTGTTTTTAATCTGTCTTTTCTGTGCTCCAGAGCCCGGGATGCCATGACAGCCGGGACGGAACATCCGAAGCCAAGTAAAAGCGGGATGAATGCACGACCGGAAAGTCCGAGACTGCTCATGATATCATCCATGACGAAGGCGACTCTGGCCATATATCCGCTGTCTTCCAGAAATGCAAGAGCCAGAAACAGGATAAATATATTAGGCAGGAAGGTGAGAATGCCGCCTACGCCTGCAATTACACCGTCCACGATAAGAGACTGGAGCATTGGCTGGGTATGTATGGAAGCCAGATCATTTGCAACGGACGATGAGATCAGTTCCAATGCAATCTCAAAATAGCCTTTCAGAAAATCGCCTACCGTAAAGGTTAGAAAAAAAACCATAGCCATGATGAGCAAAAAAATCGGGAGACCGGTGTACTTTCCGGTAAGCCAGCGGTCGATCCGATCGGTACGCTTTTCGCGGCTGGATTTATTTACAAGAGTTTCTGCAATTATTTCCTCGATGAAATCATATTTTTGATTGATCAATTCTTTTTCATAGCTTCGATCCAGAATATCGGAAGTATCAAGTGGCCATTGTTCAGAAGCGCTGGTATCCATTTCAAGGTATTTAATCGCTAACCATCTTTTGTTCGGAAAGTCCGGATATGTATGCTTGATGCGCTCGATCAGCAGATCAATTTTATCCTCGATCTCATCCGTATATACCATGGCATATTCAGCATGATGATTGTGACGGTGATGGCTGCGTAGTCCAGGATGATGATGGATCAGGGGATCCTGGTGCGAAACATCTTTGTGATGTGCGACTGCATGCATCAATATGGAAAGCCCTGTTTTCTTTCTGGCAGATACCGGAATGACAGGGATGCCCAGCATTTCCGGAAGACGGTGCAGATCAATCTCCATACCGCGTTCTTCTACAATATCCATCATGTTCAGCGCAAGGACAACGGGTTTGCCAAGTTCGATTAACTGAAGTGTCAGATACAGATTCCGCTCCAGACTGGATGCGTCAGCTACATCGATGATCACATCGACTTCATCGCTCAGAATGCATTCGCGGGAGACCTTCTCTTCCATAGTATAGGAAGTCAGGCTGTAGATACCCGGAAGATCGATCAGTGTGTAATCCTGTCCTTCATAAGTGGTATGTCCTTCTTTTTTTTCTACCGTAACGCCCGGCCAGTTGGCGACCTTAAGATTGGCTCCGGTGTAAGCATTAAATAGTGTGGTTTTACCGCAATTGGGATTGCCGATAAATCCGACGGTAACGGAATTATTCATGTGCGGTTACCTCCTCAATCTCGATATGATCTGCAATGCGCCTGCCGAGGGCGAATCGGGTGCCGCGGAATTTGACGGTCATGGCACCGTGCTTATCATTATTTAATATAGTAATCAGACTGCCGTCTGTCAGACCGAGAGCTTCCAGGCGGCGTTCTAACTGGAGCTCGATCTGTATAGAGCGTACACGGTAAGTGTGTCTGTTTAATCCTTCTTTTAAAACCATAATAATCCCCATCTCCCTAACTTATTGATAATTATTATCTATTATTTGAAAAAGTATAGCATCAATTGACGAAATTTACAACTTCTCATATAATAGTCGATATGGTTTAGAATAAGATACAAATGGAGAGTTGAATTACTGGGAAAGGAATAAAATATGGGAATCTATGAAATACTGGCGTACTTTTTTGTGTACGGCGTACTTGGATGGTGCGTGGAAGTTGCATTTGCAGCGGTAAAAGAAGGGAGATTTGTCAACAGAGGATTTCTGAATGGTCCGATCTGCCCGATTTATGGAGTCGGAGTGGTATCGGTAATCTTTTCGTTACAGGGATTTTCAGAAAGCCTCGTGGTATTATATCTGGCATCGGCTGTACTTGTTACATTTATCGAATGGCTGACAGGATATGTGATGGACCGGATCTTTCATCAGAAATGGTGGGACTATTCCGGACAGCCGCTTAATATCGGCGGCTATGTGTGTCTTCCGTTTTCGCTGATCTGGGGTGTGTTCTGTGTATTCATCGTTAAATGTTTTCAACCGCTTGTTGCACATCTGATCGGATACATTCCACACATTGCGGGGATTGTGATACTGGTGATATTGAGTATTGCGATGATTGCGGATCTCTATGTAACTGCATCAGCAATCCTGAAGCTGAACAAACGTCTCGAAGCGATGGAAAAGATTGCTGCGGAGCTGCGGGAATTCTCTGACCGCATGGGTGAGAACATTTACGAAAATGTAAAAGACGGTATGGAGAAAGAAGAACAGATCAAGAGCAAGGTTGCAGATGTAAAGGAAGTCGGAAAAGAGAAAGAAGAGCAGCTTAAGAGTAAGATGGCTGGCATGAAGGAAGCTGGTAAAGAACTGCGCGCAGAATACAGTGCCGGTAGAGAAGAATGGTATAAGAGCCAGCAGCAGAAGCTGGATGAACTGAAAGGACGCTATGACAGTCTGGTTAACGGACTGGGAAGTGTTGGCGAACGTCTGGTAAAGGCATTCCCGAATATGGAATCCCGTACTCATAAGGATGCGCTTATTGAGGTTAAAAAACGGGTGGCAATACATCGGAATAAAAAGAAATAAATGGTAAAAAAGAAGCCTTAAAAAGTCTTAGGGTTTCTTTTTTTTACCAAAAAACGGGTTGAAATAAAACTTTAAAAATGTGTTGACAAAGATACCTGAAAAGAGTTATTATGTCGATACTCGAAGCGGAGAGATAATAAAAACGGAGGAAAGGATACATGAAGAAGATAACGGATCACAGGAGCTGGTTTAACAGAATTATGCCATTTGCAGTTGCTGTTGTAGTATTTGTTCTGTCGTTCTGGGCTTGTGTGGGAGAGATCCCTGCGCAGGCAGAAGAGGGCATGGAGACAGGAGATGTAGCAGATGATATTAAAGAACAGAATAGCGAGATACAAAGTCGGACGAGCAGTACACACGTGCTGACATATTATGATACCAGATACAATGATGGCCTGTTGAGAGTGGGATATTTTGAGATTGACGGAGGGACGCCGGCAATGTGTGTATGTCATGAGATGGAGCCGCCGACGCAGATAGGAAGTGCTTTCACTACGGTGGCGGAGTATACGGCGGAGAATCAGGGGAATGAGCAGCTCCGGAAGATATACTACTATGGCTGGAAAGGTCCTGGTGATGTCGGAGCCAGCTATGTGGAGACATGTCTTGCCGGATCGGTAGCGAATGGTCATGACGATAATTATTATGGCTATGGACAGGCATTTATCAACCGGATCGCCGGACTTCCGGCAGCACCAAAAGGATTTAAAGTATATTTACTGTCTGATGGCGTGGCTGCACACCAGAATCTTGGATACTGGGAATATCATCCGACAGGTTACGCCAGACTTAAAAAGACTGCTGCAGAAGAAGAACTGACGGCAGGAAATCTCTGCTATACTCTGCAGGGAGCAGAATATGGCGTGTACACAGATGAAGCCTGCACAGCTCGAAAAGCGGTGCTTAAGACAGATGCGGCTGGTCAGACAGGGGACGTGGAACTGGCACCGGGAAAATATTATGTGCAAGAGATGAAGGCTCCGTTTGGTTACCGAAAGGATGAGAACGTATATCCTGTGACAGTTGAAGCAGAGAAAACAGCGGTGGTTGAAGTGAAAGATGTTCCGGTGTGGAATGAGGCGGAACTGGCAATCAGTAAGGTGGATGCAGAGACCGGTGAAAGTCAGGCACTTGGCGGAGGAAATCTTTCCGGGGCAAAAATGCGTGTGAACTATTATGCGGGGTATTATGAGGAAGCAGGTCTTCCGGAAGTTCCGGATCGAAGCTGGGTGTTGGAGACGCAGGCAGAAGAAGGTGAACAGGGATCGGAGTATGTGTGCCGGCTGGATGAAGCTTATCTGGTAGAGGGTGATGCGTTTTATATGATGGATGATCAGGTGATACTTCCCCTGGGAACGATCACAGTGGAGGAAATCGAAGCGCCAAAAGGATATCTGCTGGATGGAATGTATTTTCAGAATGAATCGGGTGAAAAAAGCAAGGGGAGATATCTGACTCAGATCCGGCCGAATGGAGACACGGCTGTGCTTACCGGAGGCAATATGTATCAGGCAGCAGACCGGGTGATTCGTGGTGATCTGGAACTTATCAAGATTGCAGACGGTACGCATAAGAGACTTTCGGAAGTACCGTTTCGGATTACCAGTAATACGACAGGGGAAACCCATGTGATCGTGACGGATGAGAATGGTTATGCATCTACCTCAGCAGAATGGAATCTTCATACAGTGAATACTAATCGTGGGGAGTGTATGGAGGACGGCGTCTGGTTTGGAATCGATACAGACGGGAATCTGACTGCACCGGATGACAGTAAGGGTGCGCTTCCGTATGATACTTATACCATTGAGGAACTGCGGTGCGAATCGAACCAGGAGTATGATCTGATTCCGCCATTTGAAGTGACGATTAAAAAGGAGCATGTAACGGTGAATCTTGGAATTATGACAGATGACAAGCCGGAAGTTCCGGAAGAACCGGAGGAGCCGGAAAAGCCGGAGGAAGAGAAACCGGAAAGTCCCGGACAGTCTGCAAAAGCACAGACAGTAAGAACAGGAGATGGAGCGAATTTATCAAATTGGATGCTTGTATGCATTCTTTCTTGCGTGGCTGTTATTGTGTGTGTTATGATTACACGTATGAAGAAAAGATAAAGGAGGCACATTCATCATGGGAATGACGATGACACAGAAGATTCTGGCTGCACATGCAGGTCTGGATCATGTGGAAGCAGGACAGCTTATTATGGCGAAGCTTGATATCGTTATGGCGAATGACATCACCGGACCAATGGCACTGCCAATCTTCAGACAGATGGCAGATAAAGTATTTGATAAAGATAAGGTTGTTCTGGTACCAGATCATTTTACACCGAATAAAGATATTAAGTCAGCAGAGAACTCTAAGGCAATTCGTGAATTTGCAAAGGATCAGGGACTCAGCTGGTATTTTGAACAGGGCAAATCAGGAGTAGAGCATGCAATCCTTCCGGAGGCAGGAGTGGTTACAGCAGGAGAGTGCATTATTGGTGCAGACTCACATACTTGTACATACGGAGCATTGGGAGCATTTTCTACAGGCGTAGGCACCACAGATATTTCTACCGGTATGGCTACAGGAGAACTCTGGTTCAAAGTGCCGAGTGCAATTAAGTTCGTACTGAAAGGAGAACCGTCTGAGTTTGTAAGCGGTAAGGATATCATTATCCATATTATCGGTAAGATCGGCGTAGACGGAGCTCTGTACAAATCAATGGAATTTACAGGAGAAGGTGTGTCACATCTTTCTGTGGATGACAGATTTACGATTGCCAATATGGCAATTGAGGCAGGTGCCAAGAATGGTATCTTCCCGGTAGATGAGCAGACAAAGGCTTATCTGGCAGAGCACTGCAAGAAGGAATACCATGTATACGAAGCAGATGAAGATGCTGAATATGAGGATGTGATTGAGATTGATCTTTCCGAAGTCCGTCCAACTGTTGCATTCCCGCATCTTCCGGGCAATGCTAAGACGATTGATGAAGTAGAGGCTATGGAGCCTATTAAGATCGATCAGGTAGTGATCGGTTCCTGTACAAACGGACGTATGTCTGACCTGAGAAAGGCAGCAGCTATTCTCAAAGGACATACCGTACATCCGGATGTCCGTGTAATGGTAGTTCCGGCTACACAGAAGATCTACAAACAGTGTATCGCAGAAGGACTTCTGGATATCTTTGTAGATGCAGGATGTGCAGTCAACACACCAAGCTGTGGACCGTGTATGGGAGGTCATATGGGTGTTATGGCAGCAGGTGAGAAGTGTGTATCTACTACGAACCGTAACTTCGTTGGTCGTATGGGACATGTAGATTCGCTGATCTATCTTGCTTCGCCGGAAGTGGCAGCAGCAAGTGCGATCGCCGGATGTATTGCGAATCCGGAAAAAGTAGGGGGTGACAGATAATGAAAGCATTAGGACATGTATTTAAGTACGGAGATAACGTAGATACAGACGTTATCATTCCGGCAAGATATCTGAACTCTTTTGATGCACAGGAGCTGGCAAGCCATGCAATGGTAGACATCGATCCGGAATTTGCCGGAAAAGTACAGCCGGGAGACATTATCGTAGCAAGAAAGAACTTTGGCTGCGGATCTTCCAGAGAACATGCACCGCTGTGCCTGAAGACTGCAGGCGTAAGCTGCGTTATCGCAGATACATTTGCCAGAATCTTCTATCGTAATTCGATCAATATCGGACTTCCGATTATCGAATGCCCGGAAGCTGCAGAAGGAATTGACGCAGGAGATCAGGTTGAGATTGATTTTGATAGCGGACGTATATATAATCGTACCAAGGGTACCGAATTCCAGGGACAGGCATTTCCACCATTTATGCAGGAACTGATCTCTGCCGGCGGCCTGGTGAATTACATCAATAGCAAAAAGAGCAAATAGTTTATAACAGGAGATATGATGATGGATGTACGATACAGAAGCACAAGAAATTCAAATGTAACAGTAACAGCATCGCAGGCAATCTTAAAAGGTCTTGCTGATGACGGCGGTCTGTTTGTGCCGGATCATCTTCCAAAGTTATCTGTGTCTATGGAAGAATTAAAGGGAATGACTTATCAGGAGACAGCTTATGCTGTTATGAAAGAATTCCTTACAGATTTTACTGAGGAAGAACTGAAGAATTGTATTCAGAAGGCTTATGACAGCAAGTTTGACACAGAAGAGATTGCACCGTTAGTAAAGGTGGATGGCACGTATTTTATCGAGCTGTTCCACGGAGCAACGATCGCATTTAAAGATATGGCACTTTCTATTCTGCCGCATCTTCTTACGACATCAGCGAAGAAGAATCAGGTGAAGAATGAGATCGTGATCCTGACCGCGACTTCGGGAGATACCGGTAAGGCTGCTATGGCAGGATTTGCCAATGTAGAAGGCACACGAATCATTGTGTTCTATCCGAAGAACGGAGTCAGCAAGGTGCAGGAGATGCAGATGGTGACTCAGACAGGAGATAATGTAGATGTAGTTGCGATTCACGGTAACTTTGATAATGCACAGAGTGGTGTGAAGGCGATGTTTGAAGATAAAAAGCTTGCTGAAGAGCTGAATGAGCATGGCTATCAGTTCTCATCTGCTAATTCTATTAATATTGGACGTCTGGTGCCGCAGGTAGTGTACTATGTATATGCTTATGCGAAGCTTCTGGAGAATGAAGAGATCCAGCCGGGAGAGCAGATCAATGTTGTAGTTCCTACCGGTAACTTTGGCAATATTCTTGCAGCATATTATGCAAAGAATATGGGAGTTCCGATCGCAAAGCTGATCTGTGCATCCAATGAGAATAAAGTTCTGTTTGATTTCTTCCAGACAGGTGTGTATGACCGGAAGGACAGAGAATTCGTACTGACCACATCACCATCGATGGATATTCTGATTTCCAGCAATCTTGAGAGACTGATCTATCAGATTGCAGGCTGTGATGATAAGAAGAATACCGAACTGATGCAGGCATTGAAGAGTGAAGGCGTATACGAGATCACGGATGCTATGAAAGCAGAACTGAAAGACTTCGCAGCAGGATATGCGACAGAAGCTCAGACAGCTGAGACTATCCATGATGTCTATAAAAAGACAGGCTATGTAATGGATACGCATACTGCAGTAGCTGCGCATGTATGTCAGGAGTATCAGGAGAAATCCGGTGATGAGACGAAGTGTGTGGTAGCTTCTACGGCAAGTCCGTACAAGTTCGCAGGAAGTGTTATGGCAGCGATTGATGAGAAGTATGCATCTGTAGATGAATTCGATCTGCTGAAAGAACTGAGCCAGGTGTCTAATACGGAGATGCCGAATGCGATCAAAGAGATTCTGAATGCGAATATTCTTCACACGCTGGAATGCGATGTTGATAAGATGGAAGATACCGTAAAGGCAATTCTGGAATTGTAGACGAATATTTGTAATTTTATATATTTTTTACTAAAATAGTGTCAAGCATTTTTGAAAATGTCCCAAAATAATTGAAACATTAGCCCCGGCTTTT
>CAVAVU010000062.1:0-20146 GCA_963592205.1 bacterium | reverse complement strand
CTTCATCTGTTATCAGATTTTCAGTTATGCACTTATAAATATTTTTATCAATTTTACCAACTACATGCACAACTCAACCTCTTATTTTTCTCCGCATTTTTTGTTGTCATAATACCACTTTTAAACAGCCGAGTCAAGCATTATGTTTTTTATTTGTGTTTTATTTTATTTTCAAAGTGTCCATATAAAAACAGATGATTCTTGTATCATAAGAATTATCTGTTTTACATTACCATATCTGTTTCAATTTTTATCCCAATTTCACCACTTCCGGCTCATGAGTAAATGCCGAAAACGTTGCTGTTGCATTCTTAAAATAGAACACTTCTGTATTGCCATCGTCCGCGGAATACATTTTCTGAAGTGACGGATATGCATCGAGCATAGACTGTCTTGCTTCTCTGCGGTCATCTTCTACCAGTTCACCGGCTACGCGCAGCCATTCGCCATCCTTAAATGCACAGATCTCTGCTTTCGGATTCGCATGAATCTGTTTTGACACATCTTTTACTTTTCCGGTCTGTATGTACAGTTTCCCTTCAAAAATGTGTGCCGTTCCAAACGGACGCACTCTCGGCTGATCACCTTCTACCGTTGCAAGATAATACACTTCTGCATCTTTCAAAAACTTAACTACTCTTTCCATGAATTGATCCTCCTTATGTTTTGTATTTAATAACACTTTTTGCAAGGTGTTAATCCCTTTGCTTCTGCCTCCGCGCGGGACATCTGCGTTGCCGTATCCGGATTCATTGTACCACAATTATTCCGGCTGTGGTATTTGCTGCCTGCGAGGATGTCTGACTTGTGCCACATGCTCCAAGTATGCACATCATGACCAATGCCAGAACCTGCGCCATACATCTCTTCTTTATTCTGCCTTTCATATCTGTCCCTCCCCGAAAAGATAACCACATTATAGCACTTTTACCGGATATAGGACAATTTTCCAGGTTTCCAGATAGTAAAAATCGAGCAGACTGACACCTGCTCGATTCCATATTATTCTTTATAATCTATCCGAATCCAATACGATCGTGAATGGTCCATCATTAGTCAGGCTGACTTTCATGTCTGCACCAAAGCTTCCCTTCTCTACCGTCTCTACGGATTCTTTGCATTTAGCAATGATGTATTCATACATCTCATTGGCCATATCCGGCTTGCCCGCCTCAATGAAGCTTGGGCGGTTACCCTTTTTACAATTCGCATACAATGTGAACTGCGAAATCAACAGGAGACTTCCGCCTACTGCATCCAATGACAGGTTGGTCTTGCCTTCCGCATCATCGAAAATACGCAGCCCAATCATTTTCTTGACCATCTTATCTGCAATCTCTTTCGTATCGGAGTCTGCTACCCCGATCAGCACCATGAATCCTTTCCCGATCTCACCGATCGTCTCTCCGTCTACTTTTACATCTGCATGTGTTACTCTCTGAATTACAAATCTCATTTACTGAACCTCTATCTTATCTATAATGTAGCCTTCCACAGCCTTACGGTCAATACCAAGGGAA
The DNA here is from genome assembly GCA_963592205.1 of bacterium. GTDB lineage: Bacteria > Bacillota > Clostridia > Lachnospirales > Lachnospiraceae > Claveliimonas. Next base: position 18,626 of record CAVAVU010000062.1, on the reverse strand, counting down.
ATTGCCAGTTCACCGTAAAGGTTGTCCTCCGCGGTACGCATAAAACGCTCATCACTCGCTGTAATCTTCTTTCCCTTTGACAGTCTAAGCTGCTTTCTGGCATACAGAGTCTTGAGTACTTTTACCCACTCTCTGTTATCACAGGTCTTAAATGCCTGTTTAAATATATCGTCCTTACGCTTTTCATTATCAATCTGAATCGGATCGATCTCTGTCATATGTGCGATCAGATCTTCTGCCTCCTCTTTTGTAATGACCGGACGCATGATAATCTTATCACTGTCTGCCGGAACATACAATACACCTCCGCGAGAATACACCTGAGATAACGTATAATAATCCTTGTTGCCTGAAGCCTCTGACAATTTCAGTTTCCCGATGCCTTCCACTCTGCACACTCCGTGCTGACCACATACAATATACGTTCCTATCTCAAACATTCCAATTCTCCTTTCTGCTATGTTTCGACCAGTATCCTTTCTATATCTCCATTAGTTTCAGACAGAAAATTCCAGTTCCCGCCTTTATATACTATATTAGCAGATTTATGTTGGTTTTGTAAGAACTTTTTTTCTTTTTTTATATTTTTCTATAATTGTCTATACATTTTCCGTGTCGCTTTTTGTCGGAATCTGTGCCAGTATGATCGCCGCAAACATCAGCACACATCCAATGCCCTCTCGCACTGACAATGTCTGTCCCAGCAGTACCCATCCGGAAAGTACAGAAATGCAGGACTCAAGACTCAAGATCAAGGATGCCACTGCCGGATTCATGCCTTTTTGTCCGATAATCTGAGCCGTATATGCCACGCCGCTGGACATAACGCCTGCATAAAGGATCGGTCCTGCTGTCTTGATCACCACATCAATAGTAACTGTTTCAAGTGTCAGCATAAATGGCACAGACAACACTCCTACTACCAGAAACTGGATGCAGGACATTTTCACATTGTCCGTCTTTGGTGCAAAATGATCAATGACCAGAATATGTAACGTATATACTACCGCGCATAAGAATACATAGATATCACCTTTCCCTAATGAAAATCCGTCTGTGATGCACAAAAAATACAGACCGGCTACCGCCAATGCTACTGCCATCCAGACCTTCCATCCGACTTTCTTTTTTAAAAAAATACCAAATACAGGCACCAGCACAATATAAAATGCAGTAATGAAACCACATTTGCCAACACTTGTATACTGCATGCCGATCTGCTGCAGCGTACTTGCCACAAACAGGCAGAGTCCACAACAGAATCCGCCAAGCCACAGCACCTTCCGGTCTCCCTGTTGCACATTCTGCTCTCCATCATCTGACCTGTGATTGATTTTATTTAATAAGAAAATACACGGAAGCAGTGCCAGGCTTCCAACGAAATTACGGATTCCGTTAAATCCAAACGGTCCGAGATATTCCATCCCTAAGCTCTGCGCTACAAATGCAGTTCCCCATATAAATGCTGCTGTGAATAATAATACAGCATTTTTCGTCTTCATATCGTCTCATTCCTCCTGTTGTTCCTTTATTTATTGCCGTTCGTTCTATCTTATCATATCTGCATAAAAATACAAAGTATTACAATCTTTTATTTGTATACAAAATCAAGTATAATAAACCTAAATACGGAGGATATACTTATGAATATTACATTTCACCAATCTACAGGAATTTTTCATTTATACAATAATGAGATCAGCTATCTCATGATGATTCTGCCAAATGGACAGATGGGACAGTTGTATTACGGTGCTGCGATCCGGGACCGTAAGGACTTCTCGCATCTTCTGGAAACCTGCTACCGTACCAATTCCGCATATTATTCGGAAGAACTGAACACCATGTGTCTGGAACATCTGAAACAGGAATATCCGGTATACGGTACATCTGATTTCCGCGAACCGGCAGTAGAAGTAATCCAGGAAAATGGCAGCCACCTGTCAGATTTCCAATATACGGGTTACCGCATTGAACACGGTAAGCCGCATCTTCCTGGACTTCCCGCCACTTATACTGAGGATGATTCCGAAGCAATGACGTTATTTCTGATATTAAAAGACCCGGTAACCGGACTGATGGCAGAACTGCTCTATACCATTTTCAATCAGGGCGGCATCATTGCCCGCAGTGTACACTTCATAAATCAGGGAACCGAGGTTCTGCATCTCGGACGTGCTATGAGCCTCTCTCTGGATCTGCCGGATTCTGAATATCAGTGGATGCTGTTTTCCGGTGCATGGGGCAGGGAACGTTATCTTCATACCCGCAAACTGGCTCCGGGCATTACTTCTGTCGGCAGTACACGAGGCGCTTCATCCCATGAGCACAACCCATTCGTTATATTAAAGCGTCCGCATACCGATGAATCGCAGGGAGAAGCCATCGGATTCAGTCTTGTATACAGTGGCAATTTTCTTGCTCAGGCAGAAACAGACAACCAGAATGTTACACGTATCCTGCTCGGTATTCATCCGGATACGTTCGACTGGAAACTCTCCCCTGGTGCAGACTTCCAGACACCCGAAGCTGTCATGGTATACACTTCTCGCGGACTGAACCACTTAAGCCAGACGTTTCACAAACTGTACCAGAAACGACTTGCCAGAGGATACTGGCGTGACAGACCGCGTCCGATCCTGATCAATAACTGGGAAGCTACGTATTTCGACTTTACAGAGGAAAAACTGTTAGATATCGCCAAACGCGCCAAAGACTGCGGCGTAGAATTATTTGTATTAGATGACGGCTGGTTTGGTGCCCGCAGAAATTCGTTTGCCGGACTCGGTGACTGGACACCAAATAAAGAATTATTGCCGGATGGCATTGTGGGACTGTCCGAGAAAGTAGAAGCTCTCGGCATGAAATTCGGTCTCTGGTTTGAGCCGGAAATGGTCAACGCGGACTCTGATCTGTACCGCGCACATCCAGACTGGCTGCTGAAGGCGCCGCACCGCAATTCTTCCCTGACCAGACACCAGTATGTATTGGATTTTTCCAGACAGGATGTAGTCGATCATCTCTATAGGCAGATGTCAGATCTCCTTCGGAATGCACACATTTCTTATATCAAATGGGACATGAACCGTTATATTACCGAATGTTATTCGGCACTTCTCCCGGCAGACCGACAGGGCGAAGTCTTCCATCGGTATATTCTCGGTGTGTATGCACTGTATGAAAAGCTGACCTCTGAATTCCCTGAGGTGCTGTTTGAATCCTGCGCCAGCGGCGGTTCCCGTTTCGATCCGGGTATGCTGTACTATGCGCCGCAGGGATGGACCAGTGATAACACCGATGCGGTTGATCGGCTGAAGATTCAGTACGGAACTTCTTACTGCTATCCGATCAGTTCCATCGGAAGCCACGTATCGGCAGTTCCTAACCATCAGCTTTTCCGGATCACGCCACTGTCCACCCGTGCAAATGTGGCATATTTCGGAACCTTCGGCTACGAACTGGATCTGAACACGCTGACCGGCGAAGAACAGGAAGAGGTCCGCAGACAGACTGCATTTATGAAGGAATGGAGACGCTTATTCCAGTTCGGTACATTTTACCGGATCGCAAGTCCATTTGACAGTAATATCACCAGTTGGATGGTAGTAAGCGAAGACCAGAAAACGGCTATTGTCGGATGGTATAAGATTCTTAATCAGACCAATGCTCCATTCAGCCGTATCCGTCTTCAGGGATTAAATCCGGATCTGTGCTACCATTTAAAAGACAGTACGCAGTCATTCTACGGTGATGAGCTGATGCATGTAGGACTTTCCACTTCCGATTCCATGTGCGGCGAACTCATGGGACGCAGACCAAGCTGTGACTTTGACTCCAGACTGTTCATCCTGCAGACAGAATAAGATTCCACTAAAATACTGGCAGACAAGTTATCCAGACTTATCTGCCAGTGTTATTTTACGTTTTCTTTTTATCTCTTTACAATCTCATCGTAGCGACCGACATCCTTACCGTCTTTCAGGCAGATCAGCCGCTGATTTTTGCTGCCCCGGAACAGAAGCGTAATATCTTTTAATTCTTCCACAAACTCCCCATCAACCAGCACATCGATATATGACAACATCTCATCCGTCACATCCGTGTGGACTTTGCCGCCTTCCTGCAGATCCACATCATACAGATATCCGGAATAGCACCAGATATCCTTGTTCGGATACGTCTCTTTTACACGCTTCATCAGATGTGCCACTTGCGGCTGATTCTCCGGCTCAAACGGCTCACCGCCAAGGACACTTAACCCCTGGATATAATCCGGCGCCAGACTTTTAATCAATGCATCTTCTGTCTCTTTCGTATACGGCTGTCCGTAATCAAAATTCCATGTCTCCGCATTGAAACAGCCCTTACAATGGTGTCTGCATCCTGATACAAACAGGCTCACCCGGACTCCCGGTCCGTCCGCGATATCATATGTTTTTATATTTCCATAGTACATGACCGTCATCCTCCATCCGCATCTGTGTTTCTCTATTATATCGATGTCAGGAAGATTACGCAAGGTCTGTTCTGGCACTATATATTCTTGCAGATAGCCTCCACTGCGATCTTCACATTTTCAAGAGAGGTTGCCAGATTCATACGGATAAATCCCTTGAACCGGTCTCCACCGAACCATTCACCAAAGTCTACCGCCAGACGGCATTTCTTCTGGATCAGTTCTCTTGTCTTCTCCGGATCGATGCATGCGCGCAGGTCAATCCAGCACAGATATGTTCCTTCCAGTGGTGATACCACTGCTCCCGGCAGCTTCTCAGCAAATGTATTCTTCAGATATTCATAGTTAGACCAGATCTGTTTTCTCACATCCTGATACCATTCTTCTCCGCCTTCGTATGCAGCTTCGCACGCCACATAACCGAATGCATTACCAAACAGTACACGGATACCGTTTGTATACACATCCCATTTCTTACGAAGGTCTTCGTCCGGAATTACCACCAGTGAATTCTGTCCGCCCGCCAGATTGAATGTCTTAGACGGCGCCGTTACCATGATGATATTATCCCAGTATTCATTTCTGCTCAAAGTTGGTACATGATGCACGCCTTCTGCAAGCAGATCGTGATGAATCTCATCTGCGATGATAAATACATTGTGCTTCTTACAGATTGCAATGATCTTATCCAGTTCTTCTGCTGTCCACACGCGTCCTACCGGATTGTGTGGTGAACACATGATGAATAATTTCGCCTGATTATCCACAATCTTCTGCTCAAAATCCTCAAAGTCGATTGTATATGTTCCATGGTCATTGATCAGTTCTGACGTTACCAGTGTACGGTCATTATTCTCAACTGCACGGAAGAATGGATAATATACCGGAGTCATAACGATCACTGCATCCTTCTTCTCTGTCATAAACTGGATAATCCAGTTAAATGCAGCAATTACACCCGGCGAAAAGCGGATCCAGTCCTTCTTTACTTCCAGACCATGATGATTCTTCTCCCAGTTGATAAATGCCTGATAATAGTTATCGCGAATGCTCATGTAACCAAATGCACCCATATCTACATAGTCATGCAGCGCTTTCTGTACACACGCAGGCACTTTAAAATCCATATCTGCAACCCACATTGCATGCAGACCTTCCTCGCCAAATGACGGTGTCTGCTCATCCCATTTTTCACAGTCGGTTCCCCGTCTGTCGATATATTCTAATGTACTCATTATTTACCAAACCTTTCATATCTGAATGTCTCGATTGCTTCTGTTTCCAGGTCACCGCAGAGAATCTCAGCAAGTCTCCACGAAAGTTCCGGAGAAGATGAAAATGCACTGTGCATCTCATAGATCCACAGGTTCTCGTATCCGCCAGGCTGTCCAACGATCGGCAGTCCATCTTCCGGCAATACACGCAGTCCGGAATAAGTACGGATCACCTTCACGCTGCGAAGCTTCGGTGCCAGGAATCCGATGTCATCACACACTTCCTGTAACTCGTCATAATATACCCGGTTATCGGATGTGCCGCTTTCCACAACACGGAAATTCGCGCCCATCAGAATATTACCTTCTGCAGACTGTCGCATCTCCGCATAAGTAGAGTGAAGTATCTTCGGCAGTTTCTCCGATACCATGATCAGTCCTCTGGTATTGTGGATATGTGGATCGAAGCCAAGTTCTTTACCAATACGGAAATTCCCGTTTCCTGCTGCCGAGATTACCTGCTCAGCCTCATAGTCTCCTTTATCCGTATGGATTGCCGTAATACGATAATTCTTCACCTCAAAACCGCGCACTTCGGTAAATGTATGCACCTGTGCTCCATTTCTCTTTGCCGCCTGAATATATGCATTGATCAGTAAAAATGGATTCAGGTTACCGCCTTCTGCACAGTACACACCGCCGCAGAACGCTTCCGGATTCAGCATCGGTTCCCGCTCGCAGATTTCTTCCGGCGTCAGCCACTGCAGTGTCTTACCATTTTCTTTATTCACTTCAATTGTTGCTTTCATGCCATCCATCTTCTCCGGTGCGCGGCACAGCATCGTAGAGCCGGTGATCTGCAGTCCAATATCTGCTCCCAATTCTTCTTCAAGTCCCAGGAAGCGCTCATACCCCTTCCACGCCAGACGGTTATACACCGCCGGAGTCTTTGGACTTGGAAGCACCAGTGCAGCTGTCGTAGACGACACGCCATCACAGATCTCGCCGCGCTCCAGCACGATAACGTCTCTTCCTTTTTTCGTCAGGTAGTAGGCAAGGCTCGCTCCAAGCACGCCTGCTCCTATGATTATATAATCTGCTTTCTTCTGCATAGCCTACTCCTTCTCACTCATCATATTTTCAATACTGATCGGTCGTACCGGCGGTCTCATAGAAGAACATCCATCGCCTTCCGGTGCCCTTCCGAGTTCCTGATTCAGTATCTGCGTGATCAGCGTCCGGCAGGTACGTCCCTGGCAGAGCCCTTTTCCTGCTCTGGTCACACGCTTGATGCCATCCAGCGTTGTTGCGCCGTCCCGGATCGCCTGTTTGATCTCTCCGTATGTGATCTCCTCACACCGACAAATGATTACATGATCTTCCATCTATCTGTCCTCCCTGAATCGAAATCCGCGCACGGTATCTTCTTTTCCAAGCGGCACTTTCAATGTCACTACCGTTGTATGGTCAAAATTCTTTGCTGCCATTACCTTTAAGATCTCACCCTGACATACCGGCTGTCCGTCCCGGTCAGTGCCATCCACAATCATACCTTTTTCCGGTAATGGTAACATCTCATATGGAAATGACACCACGCCATAATCCTTTTCCTGTCCCACTACAAAAATCGCCTGTCCGGAACATCTTGCCACGCAGATGCCGCATCCCACACACAATTCCGGTTTCAACTGAGGAATATGATGAATCCCGCCTTCGATCACGATCGCATGATGCGGGCAGGCACTCATACAGGGATTGCATGGAATCTCTTCACAGCACTCAATCACTGCTATTGGTCTTGATTCTTTATTTTCCATTCTTCATATCTCCTGACTATTTCCTGATTGCCTGCACGTCTGCCTTCGCCGCCCTTACCGCTGCGAAGTGCTAACAGGCTCTCTCTGATTTCCTGCATTCTGTTCTGCTGTTCTTCTTCCGTCAGATGCCCCGTTGCTCCTGCGATACAGACTCCGGCAAGCTTGCCTTCCTCCATCGCACTGCTGGCTTCCTCGATACCCGAAGAATCTCCGGCCACATAGACATCTGGGTCGCTTGTCTGCATATATTCATTATGAAGCGGAATAAATCCTCCCATTTTCGGAAGAAATGTCATCTCCACTCCTGCCATTTTCAACAGCTCGATCGAAGGTGTCAGACCAACTGCCACGCAGACTGTATCCGCATCCAGCAGTTCTTCCGTTCCTTCAATAATCTGGAAATGTTCATCTACTTTTGCAATCTCCACTTTTTCTACGGAAGATTCACCCAGCACCCGTTTTACGGTATGGGATGTCAGAATCTTCACGCCCTGACGTTTCAACTTATTGGCATGTACACTGTAGCCATTGACTGCAGGCGCTGCCTCAATCACGGCTTCCACCTTACCGCCTGCCTGCAGGATCTGATAAGCAACGACCAGTCCCACATTACCGGAACCTATCATCACAACCTTCTGTCCCGGCAGCACGTAATTGACATTCATCATCGTCTGAAATGCACCTGCGCCCATCACGCCCGGCTTGTCCCATCCGTCAAATGCCAGTGCTTTCTCCGTCGCTCCTGTTGCGATCAGCACCTTCTTTGCCTTTACACGCACACTATGTCCATCAATGATCACACCAAGCTCTGCACCCGGGAAAATGCCGTATACCACTGCATTCAGGTGAATCTCTACACCAGCTTCCTCACAGTCTGCCAGCAGCTTACTTCCAATATGGATTCCACGCACGCCTGCGCCGTGTCTGGAAGATCCGAAAAACTTATGTATCTGTTTAAACAGCTGACCGCCCGGCCGTTCATTTTCATCAAAAATTGCGGCCTTACCGCCTGCCTTGGCAATCTCATACGCTGCAGACAGTCCCGCCGGACCTGCACCGATGATAGCTACCTCTGTCTCTATCTCTCTTGTTATTCCCATGTTTCCAGTCCATCCTGTATCATAATCTGCATACCATCTTCCACCGGAGTCACACAGCTGCGCACATTCGGCACACCGTTAATGGTCAGCGCACAGTCTGTACATCTTCCGATTGCACAGAAGATACCTCTCGGTCTGTGGTATTTTGGAGTCTTCCGAAATGTCTTATATCCGGCTGCCAGAAGTGCTGCTGCCACCACTTCGCCTTTTACCGCTTCTATCGGTTCTCCATTCACATATATCGTTACCTTTTCCCGATCCTCTGGAATATCCAGAATCGGATGTCTCTCTATTCTCATGTTACCGCTCCTCGAACACGAACTCGCAATCCGCCAGACGCGCTCTTACTTCATCCATAATCTCTTTTTCCACTTCCGCTGTCGGCGCATGGAATGTCAGCGAGAATCGTACATAATGTCCCGCATCATCCCACGGTACGATAGATATCATTTTTTCACGGATCATATACTGTGAAAAATCCTCTGCTGTCGCAAATGTTGTACCATCCGCCATTCCTGTCGGAGCTTTTACATACAGATAGAAAGTTCCCTTAGACGGCGTTACACGGAATCCTTTTTCCGCAAGCAGATCACACAGAAGCTTCTGTCTTCTTTTATACACCGTATTCATCTGTTCCGTCAATTCCGGATGTGCCAGTGCATAGCTTCCTGCAAGCTGGATCGGCTTAAACTGTCCGGCATCAAAATTATCCTTAACTGTTGCAAGCGCAGCAATGATCTTCGCATTACCAACTGCAAATCCCAGTCTCCATCCTGTCATATTATAAGATTTGCTAAGAGAATGAATCTCCACCGCAATATCCTTGGCACCTTCAATACTCAGAATGCTGAGCGGCTTCTGTCCATCCAGACAGATTGCTGCGTAAGCCGCATCCTGTACAATGATAATGTGATTCTTCTTAGCAAATGCAACCAGTTTCTCGAAGAATTCTCTCGTTGCTCCCTGTCCTGTCGGGTTGTTCGGATAATTCACATAGATTAATTTCGCACGTTTGCAGATATCTTCCGGAATCGTATCCAGATCCGGATAGAAATCATGCTCCTCTTTTAACGGAAGTTCGTATTTTTCACCGCCAAGCCACTCTGTGATTGTCCCCATTACCGGGTATCCCGGGACAGTGATCAATGTCACATCTCCCGGATTGATAAATGCCTGCGGCAAGATCGTAAGACCTGCTTTAGATCCAATCATATGAAGAGTCTCTGTCTCGTAATCAATGTCCTTTACGCCAAAGACCTGATCCATATATTTCGCAGCTGCCTTCTTGAATTCATCAATACCATTATCCGCATAATCACGGTTTTCCCATTTATTTGCTTCCTCAGACAATACGCGGATGACCTCTCCGTCTGCCATATAATCCGGCTGTCCAACCCCCAGATCGATCAGTTCCATATCCGGGTGAAGCTTTGCAGCCTCGCGCTTGCTTCGCTTTATCTTTTCAAATTTATAAATTACATCTGACATTCCGAACTGATTGCCGCCAATCCGTTCCGCAAACATCTCCTGAATATAATCCATCTTTTTCCTCCCTCTTGCGCTTTGTATGTATTAACCAGAAAAGAGATTACACCAGAGGTGCAATCTCCTTCTTATTTCCTCTTGTCTAATTAATTACTGTAAGTCTTCCGGAATGATCCAGCTGTAATCAGCCTGATGCTCTTTCATGTAATCCTTGAATTCGTCAGACTTGTAAGCTGCCTCAATGTCTTTTACCCACTGAGCATCTTTGTCATCTTCACGAACTGCAAGACGAAGCTGCATATCTTCTGAAATAGTTTTCTCACATGCAAATGCTTCTTTAGCATCCAGTTTTGCATTTACCAGGTTAGATCCTGTGATCAAGCCAAAGTCTACATCATCCAGTACAGTAGGAATTGTAGATGTATCCATCTCATTCCACTCGATATCGTAATCAGATCCTGTAATGTCATCATATCCTACTTCGTCACGGTTCTTGCTGTCATCCAGTGTGATCAGACCGGCATCAGCACACAGAGACAATGCTCTCGGCAGGTTAGATCCGTCATTTGGTACTGCGATTACAAGCTTAGCACCTTTTTCGATATCATCCAGTGATTTGTAGTTGTTAGAAAACAGATAGTATGGAAGTGTCGGCAGATGAAGGTCTGTCGCATATAACTTCTTTCCATCATAATCTGCTGAGTATCCTTCGTTAAATGTATCAACATATGGTCCGTGCTGCTCTACGTTAAAGTCAATATCTCCGTCCATGATACCGATATCATTCTGGATAACGTCATCTACGTCAACTTTTTCAAATGAATATCCCTGATCTTCCAGAATCGGCATAACTGCATCTTCAAATAATGGTGTGTATACACCGTAAGAATATCCGTAAGTCAGTTCTTTTTTCTCGTCTGTAGACTCAGTCTTCTCATCCTTGCTGTCTTTGCTGTCTGATGAGCTGTTGCTTCCGCATCCTACTACCATTGCAGATACGACAGTAACTGCTAACAGTGCTGAAAGAATTCTCTTTTTCATAATCTTTTGTTTCCTCCTCTTAATACATAAAAAGCTTTATATATAAAACCGGTCCCTAATGGTTCCTGATTTTATCCGATAATTTGTTACCGATGGTCTGCATTACCTGAACGAATACGATCAATACGATAACTGCAAATGTCATCAGTGGGCGATTAAATCTTCGATAACCATAGCTGATAGCCAGGTCTCCGATACCGCCTCCGCCGATAGCTCCTGCCATCGCTGTAGCTCCAAGCAGACCTACAATAGCGGTTGTAGCCGACAGGATAATAGATCCCAGTGATTCCGGGAACAGGAAATAACGGATAATCTGTACATTTGTTGCTCCCATAGCCTGTGCAGCTTCGATAATTCCGTGATCTACATCCAGGAATGAATTTTCAAAAAGTCTTACCATCATCGGCACAATGTAAAATACCAACGGTACGATTGCCGCCTTGGTGCCGATACGGGTTCCCACAATTGCTCTCGTCAAAGGTCCGATATATACCAGAAGGATAATGAACGGAATGCTTCGAACAATATTCGTTGCAGCATCAAGTACCGTAAATATCACACGGTTTTCCATCAGTCCGCCGGTTCTTGTTAAAATCAGAATCAGCGCAATAATCATGGCGATCACAGCTCCGATCACAGCAGATGTCACAAGCATCTGAAGCGTCTCTAACAGAGATTCAACAAGCTGATCACTTCCTACTCCTAAAAAGTCTAACATTCGTATTCCTTCCTTTCCAGCAGTACCTGATATGGTGTCAGTGTCTCTGCTACTTTCTCTGCAATATCTTCTGCCGTATCAATCAATACGATGAGTATATTCAATGTATGCTCCTGAAGCAGGCTGGTCGTCACATATGCGATCCGCACCTTTTTACCAAATGTCTGTTCCAGACTCTCTACAATCTCTACTGTCTGATTGGCTCCCCAGTACTTAATACTCCAGATCTGTGATGTCTCCGGTGAATACTGAAGATTCTTCAGGATGCCTTCCGGCACATCTTCCTTCACGACCATATTGATAAAGTCTTTGGTGATTGCCTGTTGCGGTGCACTGAATACGTCCTGCACTTTGCCGGTCTCAATCACAGAACCTTTCTCCATAACTGCTACGTGATCACAGATCTTCTCAATCACATGCATCTCATGAGTAATGATTACGATCGTAATTCCCAGATCATCATTAATCTTCTTCAGCAGATCCAGGATAGAATCTGTTGTCTTCGGATCCAATGCACTGGTCGCCTCATCACAGAGCAGAATCTTCGGATTCATAGCCAATGCTCGTGCAATGCCTACACGCTGCTTCTGACCACCGGATAACTGATCCGGATAAGACTGTAACTTATCTGACAGTTCAACAAATGCGAGCATCTCCTTTACCCGCTTATCAATTACCTGCTTATCTTCTTTATTCAAAATCAATGGCATTGCCACATTTTCATATACCGTCTTGGAATTCAACAGATTAAACTGCTGGAATACCATACCAATCTGCTTCCGCATAGCGCGCAGTTCTTTTTTATTCAATTTGCCCAGATCGTTGCCATCTACCAGCACCTGTCCGCTGCTTGGCTTTTCAAGTCCGTTGATCATACGTACCAGTGTAGACTTACCTGCTCCGGAGAATCCTACGATACCAAATATCTCTCCGTCAGCGATCTGAAAGCTCACATCATTTAATGCATGAACCGAATTCTTCTTTGTCAGGAAGTGTTTCGTTATATTCTTAAACTCTATCATATGTGCATCCTCTCTCTATCAGCATCTCCATTACGGATCATTATCTGCGTGACTTTTCAATCGCCTGCTCAATATCTGCGATCAAATCCTCTATTGCTTCAATACCAACCGCAAACCGAAGCAATTCATTCTTGATTCCGATTTCTTCCTGAAGCTCCGGTGAATATGATTCATGTGTCATCGTTGCCGGATGGCATACCAGTGATTCCACACCTCCAAGGCTTACAGCCAGATCAAATATCTCTAATGAATTGCAGAATTTAACGCTATCATAATCCTTATTCATAAGAATAGAAAACGAAGCTCCACATCCTGATGCCTGTTCCTTCTGCAGTTCGTATCCCGAATTAGACTTCAATCCCGGATAATACACTTTATCTACCGCCGGATGCTGTTCCAGGTACTCTGCTAATTTCTGCGCATTTGCTTCTGCACGATCCATTCTGACAGGCAATGTCTTGATACCTCTCGCCAGCAGGAATGAATCAAATGGGCTTAAAATTGCTCCTAATATTTTGTGATGGAACTTCAACTGTTCATATAATTTATCGTCATTTACCACTACCGCTCCGGCAATCACATCTGAGTGTCCAGCGTAATACTTAGTTGCAGAATATACCACAATATCCGCTCCAAGATCCAATGGCTTTTGAAGATAAGATGTCATGAATGTATTGTCTACCACGCATAACAGTCCTTTTGCTTTTGCCTGTGTACAGACACGTTTAATATCTGTTACATCTAATAACGGATTGGAAGGTGTCTCAATAAATACCATACGGGTATCAGGTGTCACCTGTTCAAAATCATATGTATTAAAATCATTTACAACTTCATGTGCAATCTGGCGTTCTTCAAATACATGTGATACGTAATTCCATGTTCCGCCATAGACATTACTGTTAATCAACACCTTATCGCCCGGCTTTAACAACGCAAATGCAAGCGCTGTAGCCGCCATACCGCTGCTCATAGCTAACGCATATTTTGCTCCCTCAAGCTGTGCAATTAACTGTTCTACATTATTTCTTGTCGGATTGTTAGACCGGCTATATACAAACTCTCCATATTCGCCGATCGAATCCTGTACAAACGTTGTTGACAAATGAATGGGATAACTTACTCCTTTGATTGCCCCATCTTCCTGTCTTCCGCCATGTATAGCCAATGATTCGTATTTCATAATTATATTTCCCTCCATAGTGTATCTACAACTTGAACACCGTTTATTAATTTACCACGTATTCTCTCTCTCCACAAATAGATTATATCTATATGTAATGTGGTTTTATAGGCGCTATGTATAAACCTACTATTGTGATATGATAATAGTGTATCATTTTGCCACTTTTTCGTAAAATTGTTTTTCCTTATAATCAACTATAGTTTCAAATTATAGCTCATTATCACTCACCCTGTATTTTCAAAAGAAAAGAGACGAACCACCCTGACGGCCATTCGTCTCTTTTACTCTCATCCTGTAAACGTCTATAAAATTATAAGTGTAATACTCTGTCTTTGATCTCCTGGGTTCTTCCCTGATTCCAGAACTGTGTTCCGATATAACCACAGGTTCTTCTGGCTACTGCCATTTTGTTCTGATCTGTATTACCACAGTTCGGGCATTCCCAGATCAGCTTACCGGATTCATCTTCCTTAATCTGGATCTCTCCGTCATAACCACAGCACTCACAGTAATCACTCTTGGTATTCAGCTCTGCATACATGATATTCTCATAGATGAACTTCATAACAGAAAGTACTGCCGGAATGTTCTGCTGCATATCCGGTACTTCAATGTAACTGATCGCGCCGCCCGGAGACAGCTTCTGGAAATCAGCTTCAAATTTCAGCTTATCGAATGCATTGATCTCCTCAGTTACATGTACATGATAACTGTTCGTGATATAGTTCTTATCCGTTACGCCCTTGATGATACCGAATCTCTTCTGTAAGCATTTAGCGAATTTGTATGTGGTAGACTCCATCGGAGTACCGTATACGGAATAGCTGATGTGCTCTGCTTCTTTCCATTCTTTACATTTATCATTCAGCTTCTGCATAACACTGACTGCAAATGCTCTTCCTTCCGGATCTGTATGTGACTTACCTGTCATACGGACACACATCTCATACAGTCCTGCATAGCCCAGTGAAATAGTCGAATATCCATTGTATAACAGCTTATCGATGGTCTCACCTTTCTTCAGTCTGGACAGTGCTCCATACTGCCACAGAATCGGTGCAACATCAGAGATCGTACCAAGCAGTCTCTCATGACGGTAACGCAGTGCGCGGTGGCACAGTTCCAGTCTCTCTTCCAAAATTGCCCAGAAACGATCCATATCACCCTCTGCGGAACAGGCTACATCCACCAGATTGATCGTAACTACGCCCTGATTGAAACGTCCGTAGAACTTGTGGCTTCCATCAGGATTACGCTGCGAATCCTCGACTGTCAGGAATGAACGGCATCCCATGCAAGGATATACGTTGCCCTGCTTCAGTTCCTTCATAACCTTGGCTGAAATATAATCCGGTACCATACGCTTAGCAGTACATCTTGCCGCCAGCTCTGTCAGATACCAGTACTTGGAATCTTCTGTAATATTATCTTCATCCAGTACATAGATCAGCTTCGGAAATGCCGGTGTGATCCATACGCCCTTTTCATTCTTAACGCCCTGCATTCTCTGCTTCATCACTTCTTCAATGATCATCGCAAGGTCGTCTCTCGTCTTGCCTTCCGGCACTTCATCCAGATACATGAACATTGTTACAAATGGTGCCTGTCCGTTACAGGTCATCAATGTGATCAGCTGATACTGAATGGTCTGGATACCGCTCTTGATCTCATCCTTCAGGCGGCTCTCGGTAAGCTTCTCGATAATCTTCTCATCCAGACTCTCGCCACACTCCTCACGCTCGCGGATTACGATATTTCTCAGCTTCTGACGGCTGATATCTACAAACGGCGCC
Source organism: bacterium (assembly GCA_963592205.1). GTDB lineage: Bacteria > Bacillota > Clostridia > Lachnospirales > Lachnospiraceae > Claveliimonas. The sequence continues at coordinate 2,794 of CAVAVU010000062.1, read as the reverse complement.
AAGTGTGCCAGTGTAAATGACTGTCCGCCGTACTGATTACTTGCTACCTGTGCCACGATCTGTGTCGTAACATTACATGCTGTAAAGAAACTGTGTGGCTTCTCGATCAGTGTCTCACTGATAACAGTACCATTCTGAAGCATATCCTCCAGATTGATCAGATCACAGTTGTGTTCCTTCTGCGCAAAATAATCCGAATCATGGAAATGAATCACGCCCTGCTCATGCGCCTGTACAATATCTTCCGGAAGCAGAACTCGTCTGGTCAGATCCTTGCTGACCTCGCCAGCCATATAGTCACGCTGGGTAGAGTTGATCACAGGGTTCTTATTAGAATTCTCCTGATTCACTTCCTCGTTCACATGCTCGATCAGCGCGAGGATTCCATTATCTGTTGTATTCGACTTACGGGCAAGCTCTCTCTTATAACGATAGCGCACATACTTCTGTGCTACTTCATAACCGCGCATGCCCATAATGCTGGTCTCCACCATATCCTGGATATCCTCCACATGAACTGCGTGACGCATCTCACCTACCTGCTGTGCAATATCGTCTGCGATGGCGCGAATCTGATACTCGTTCATCTTATAAATATTGTCAACCTCGGCGTTCGCTTTATTGATCGCATTCTCGATCTTGGTAAGATCAAAATTCACCTCTTCTCCATTACGTTTGATGACCTTTGTCTTAACCTGAATATCCATGATACACTGCTCCTCCCCTTTGAATCCTTTATGTTATATCTTATGTAACGAATCACTGTTTTACGTCAATAAACACAATATCTTGTGTTGTCTCAAAGAATATTACCACAAAATGTACAGAAAGGAAAGACCTTATTTGGAGATTTTATAATAAATTTTTGCATGATTTCCTGCAAATCCCCGCAGACCGCATATTTACTGGGGAAACCGGAATCCGGTCCTTTCAAATCTTTTCAAATAAAGATTTCACTCCCGAAAAAGTGCAAAATATGGTATGCTGAATATAACAATAGAACATACTATTTTTCACGAATATTCAGGAGGATTTTCAAAAGATGATTGAACAATTACTTACCCAGCCGGGATTTATCTATGAGATTGACGGAAAGTACTATTTCCTTGGCAAATGGATCTGCAAGGAATGCACCGTGGTAGATGCCTGCGACTGTGTAATGATGTACAATATGTGCCGCAGCTCAAATGAAGAGAATGAAACTGCCATGTACTTCCAGAAAATGCGTGCATACAGCGATTTTGCACTGGAAGTACCATATAATCCGGCTCAGATCCGTTCTGATATGGAAGCACTTCTTGGCTCTCTGTCAGAATCATCCCTTAGCAGACTGAAAGCACAGTATGATGCTTTCGCAGAGGATCTGGAGCGTTATGCATAAAGCGTCATTCAATTGCAGATCTAACACAAGCCCTGTCTCACCAATCTACGGTCTGGCAGGGCTTGTGATGCTTGCAAGCGAACTCTGGAAACAATGGACCCTGACTTATACAATCAATGACGGACACTATATCTGGTGGTATCTGCCATTTCAGCTGTGCAGTATTCCCATGTACGTCTGTCTGATGCTCGGCATATTCTTTCTTATATACTGTATAAGCCGTCATACAGGTTCTCCTGTGCGTCAGATGACCGTCAGTCATATCACTCCTATTACTTCCAGGCTTCAAAGCTTTCTCATGGATTTCGGCCTGTTAGGAGGCATCTTCGCCTTCTTCGACACCAGCGGTATGCACTACGGATATCTTCCATTGACAATCCATTCCTATGTGTGGCATATTCTCCTGATCATCCTTGGTTGCATCAGCGGACTGGATCACAGAACAGACCACACCAGAAAAGGATTCCGTTTCAGCGTATATCTCTATCTTGGCTGCTGTCTGATCGCAACCATGCTGAACCTCACCCTCTATCCTCTCGGCACCATTAATATGTTCTATATCAGTCCGCACTATACTATGGAACAGAAAGTATTCCGTGAAATTGCAAAAGCACTGGGAAATGGATGGGGAATCGGGAGTTATATTATGATGTCAGTGGTTGGAGCAAGAGTGTTGCATGGAGGATGGAATTTGATATATCGTAGACGTAGCTAAGTACTATTATAAATAGCATTTACTCAGGTATAAATGGCATTTTATTGTAACTTTTCCTGCTCTATTGCTATTATTAACTAATAAAAAAACATAAAATACCATTATAAATATAATTATTTTCTTGACAACCATATGGATTCTATGGTATAAGTATTTAGTCGGTTGTAACCGATGACAACAATATAGGGGATTGGTCAAATGGTATGACAGGAGTCTCCAAAACTCTTAGCGGGAGTTCGATTCTCTCATCCCCTGTCACTTTTGCACTGGCTTTAATAGCCAGTGCTTTTTTATACTTACTATCAATCAAGGAGCTAATGATATGTGTGATATTAAAAAGTATCAGGAAATTTATCAGGAACTCATCAAACTTCAGCCAGAAGATACTCTACAGCTCGTTCTCGAATCCGAATCCGAAGACCAGAAAGATTTCTATGAAATGCTAGGAGATTATCTTCTTCAAAAGAAACAACGTGAAATCATAAAAAAGGATCTCTTTTAGATGAAAAAATACATTATTATCGCAGGTGTTAACGGTGTTGGAAAATCAACACTCTATCAATCAACACCTTCCTTGCAGGATATGCCTCGCATTAATACCGATGAAATCGTACGCAATATCGGTACCTGGAAAAACCTGATTCAGATATTGAAAAGCGTTATTATGAATCATTTCAAAATCTAAAATCTGTACTCGA
>CAVAVU010000061.1:0-14081 GCA_963592205.1 bacterium | reverse complement strand
TATGTGGGACATTTTCCCTTGTGGTATATTAGGACATTATCACAAATGGCTCATAGTATATCGATACAGATGCGTGGATTTATTGCTTTATTCTTTAATATTTGGTATATTAAAAATGTTAGATAAAAATATTATGGCAAAGGAGCCAGTTATGAAAAAATACGAAGAAGAACATTATTTATATGATAATATCAGAGAGAAGATCTATCCGTGGGTATCAAGCACATTATCACTGCCTGAGACATTGAATGGCAAGAACATTTCCGAGAAGGATACACCGCTGATCGGATTTGTGGGTGATCTGAAGATTCTGTTTGTCATAAAGAGAGGTGAAGAGACATATGAAGTCATTAAGGATAATATGCTTCCACCGGAATGTGACATTGAAGCTCTGTATCATCAGGCGTGCGAGAATCTGGTAAGAGATGTAGAATTTGTGATCGGTAATACCATGTATGGTGCATTTTCGATTCTGGCAGATGGTAAGCATGAAGCAAGTTCGCTGTGCTTCCAGCACATCTGGAATGTGTGTGCAGAGAAGCTTGAGGATGATCTGCTGATCATGGCACCGCTTACGGATACGGTATTATTTGCTCCGGCATCACAGCCGAAAGCGGTGGAAACAATGAAAACGCATGCGGAACAGGCTTATGTGAGCCGCCCGAATAAGATTAACACAGAGATGTATTTGTTTACGCGAGATGGGAAGGAATTGTTGACGTATGATGAAACGAAACATTAAGATGATTGGTTTTGATCTGGATGGAACTCTGTTAAACAGTAACAAAGAGATCAGCGATTATACACGAGATGTTATGAGTGAAGCTGTCAGGCAGGGAGTAATCATTCTTCCGGCAACAGGCAGACCGCTGACAGGTATCCCCAAGCCGGTCATGGAACTTCCGGGGATTCGTTATGCGGTAACAGCCAATGGGGCCAGAGTCGTGGATGTGCAGGAAGATAAAGTCCTGCATGAGGCATTATTACCATATGAGAAGGGTAAGGAACTGTTGGAGATTTTTGCCAAGTACGATACATACAGAGAAGTGTATTTTGACGGATTTGGTTATGCGACAGCAGATATGGTAGAGCGCATTGAGGAGTATATGCCAATTAAGCCGATGATTGAATATATGCGTACTACCAGACGCCGCGTGCCGGATGTGGAAGCTATGTTCCATGAGAAAAAGATGGCAGTAGATAAGCTTCAGGCGTTGTTCCGTGATACGGAGACAAGAGATCTGGCGATGCAAGAAGTAAGAGAGAAAGTTCACGGAGCAGCCATTACCAGTGCGCTGGGTAATAATATCGAGGCAAATGGCGAAGATGCACAGAAAGGAATCGCTCTGTTGAAGCTTGGTGAGATTCTTGGTATTAAGAGAGATGAGATCATGGCATTTGGAGATGGATCCAATGATATGGATATGATCCGCAGAGTCGGTTTTGGTGTGGCTATGGAGAACGGGATCGACGAGATCAAAGAAGCAGCAGATTATATCACAGTGACGAATGATGAACATGGTGTTGCAAAAGCAATTGAGAAGTTTGTGCTGAAGTAACGCAGGCAGATAGGAATAAAAGGAGGTTAATATGTTAGATTTTATCAAGGTTGTGATCCTTGGTATCGTAGAAGGAATCACAGAATGGCTTCCGGTCAGCAGTACCGGACATCTGATTCTGGTAGGCAGTGTGTTGCAACCGGGACTCAGTGATGCATTTATGGAAATGTTTGATGTAGTGATCCAGCTCGGTGCGATCATGGCGGTTGTGGTACTTTATTTCCACAAGCTGAATCCATTTTTCCCAAGGAAATCCGAACGCCAGAAGTTACTGACCTGGCAGATGTGGATCAAGGTGGCAATCGCATCAGTACCGGCAGGGATCGTCGGAGTGTTGTTTAATGATTATCTGAATGCGATTTTTTATAAACCGGTACCGGTTGCTATCATGTTGATCGTATATGGTGTGCTGTTTATTATAATAGAAGATAAGCACAGAGGAAAGCAGCCAAAGGTCACAAGGATTTCACAGCTTACGCTGAAGATGCTTGTGTGGATCGGTGTATTCCAGATGCTGGCGCTGATTCCGGGAACTTCCAGATCCGGAGCTACAATCGTAGGTGCATTGTTAATTGGAGTATCCAGAGAGACAGCAGCAGAATTTACATTTTTCCTTGCAATCCCAGTTATGTTCGGAGCAAGCTTCCTGAAGCTGTTGAAGTTCGGATTCGCGTTTACAGCAGTAGAGTTTGGGTTCCTGATGCTTGGATGTATCGTATCCTTTGGAGTATCCATATTTGCGATCAAGTTCCTGATGGGATATATCAAACAGCATGATTTTAAGGTGTTTGGATATTACCGTATCGCACTCGGAGCATTGATCCTGATCGTGTCCATCTTCCGGGCAATCATGGGATAATATAAAAGAAGAAATCAAGGGGCGTTTTTGTACGAAATAAATTGATTTTGCATAAAATACCCCTTTAAATGTATAAAAATACAGTTGCAATTTAGCGCGAACGTGCTAAAAAATAAAGCATAGTATGGAAGCATAGGATTAAAATCTGCATAATCATAAGGTTATGAGGAGAGAGGCGGTTATTTATGAACAGTTGGACGGCGGAAATGGCAGATACATTTACACGCTGCTTTATCAGAGAAGATAGATACAAACTTTTGATCAGCGGTATCGGCGTAACGATCAAAGTGTCACTTTTGGCAGTAGTTCTTGGAATCTTGATTGGTTTTCTGATTGCACTCTGCAATCTGTCTAAGAACAAATTCCTCAGAGGGATCGGTAAGATATATGCAGATATCATTCGAGGAACTCCATCGGTTACACAGCTGATGATCATTTACTTTGTAATTTTTGCAACGGTTGATATCGATAAATGGATCATAGCGGCGATTGCATTTGGTATTAATTCGGGTGCGTATGTGTCGGAAATCATCCGTGCCGGAATCCTTTCTATTGATAAAGGACAGACTGAGGCAGGAAGATCATTGGGATTAAATGCTTACCAGACAATGACAAGAATTGTAATCCCGCAGGCATTGAAGAATATTTTCCCTGCACTGTGTAATGAGTTCATTGTACTTATTAAAGAGACAGCAATTGTTGGTTACGTTGGACTGATGGATATCCAGAAAGCCGGAGATTTCATCAAGAGTGCTACGTATGAGGCATTTATGCCGTTGATCGGTACAGCAATCATTTATTATGTTCTGATCAAGGTTCTCACATTGGTACTTGGTGTATTTGAGAACAGATTGAGAAAATCAGACATAAGATAGGGAGGCTGTGACATGATAAAAGTAAAGAATTTGCATAAAAAGTTTGATGAATTAGAAGTATTAAAAGGGATTGATGAGCACATCAGACCGGGAGAGGTTGTAGTAGTCATCGGACCATCCGGTTCGGGAAAAAGTACATTTCTCCGCTGTCTGAATCAGCTTGAGACAGCTACAGAAGGTGAGATTTATGTAGATGATGAGCTGATCACGGATCCGAAATGTGATGTAAATAAGGTTCGTCAGAAAATGGGAATGGTATTCCAGCAGTTTAATCTGTTCCCACATCTTACGATTCTTGAGAATATTACGCTTGCTCCGGTTATGTTGAAGAAAATGACTAAGGATCAGGCGAAGGATAAGGCTATGGAACTCTTAAAGAGAGTCGGTCTGGAGGAAAAGGCAAATGCATATCCGGTACAGCTGTCCGGTGGACAGAAGCAGCGTGTTGCGATCGCGAGAGCGCTGGCAATGAATCCGGAGATCATGCTTTTCGATGAACCGACTTCGGCTCTTGACCCGGAGATGGTCGGAGAAGTTCTGGATGTAATGAAGGATCTGGCAGAATCCGGAATGACGATGGTCATTGTAACCCATGAGATGGGATTTGCCAGAGAGGTTGCATCGCGTGTAATCTTTATGGATCAGGGTGTCATCATGGAGAATGGAACGCCGGAAGAGGTGTTTACGAATCCGAAAAACGAGAGAACAAAGCTGTTTTTGAGCAAAGTGTTATAGTAAGGTACTATCATGATATTTTGCAAACATTGTTTGCATGATATAGAGGTAACGGATCAATGTACTGATCCATACAAAATGCAGGTAACTACTTGTGAGGAAGGAAAAGGAGAAAGAATTATGAAAAAGATGACAAAAATGCTTTCTGTTATTCTTACAGTTGCAATGATGGCAGCAATGCTTGTTGCATGTGGAAGCAGTGACAGCAGCGACAGCAAAAAGAGTGATGAAAAGACAGAGTCTACAGATTCAAAAGACACAATCAAATTCGGTACAAATGCAGAGTTCCCACCATTTGAGTATGTAACACAGGATGGTGTGATCGGAGAGTTTGACGGTATCGATATGGCAATTGCAAAAGACATTGCAGAAGAGAATGGAATGGAAGCTCAGATTGAGAACATGGAGTTTGATTCATTGATCGTTGCTCTTCAGAATGGACAGGTTGATGCGGTTATCGCCGGTATGACAGTGACAGAAGAGAGAGCCGAAGCAGTTGATTTCTCTACACCATATTATACAGCTACTCAGGTAATGGTAGTAAAAGATGGTTCTGACATTACAAAAGCATCTGATATGGAAGGAAAGAAGATCTGCGTTATCCAGGGATATACAGGTGAGATTTGCGTAAAGGATCTTGGATATGATTATGAAGCATTCAAAAAAGGTACAGAAGCAATCATGGAGCTTGTAAACGACAAGTGTGATGTTGTTGTTATCGATTCTGCAACAGCTGAGAAGTATGTTGCTGACAATGATGGTCTTAAGATCGTAGAAGATAATGATGCATTCGATTCAGAAGAATATGCAATTGCTGTTCAGAAAGGCAATACAGAACTGTTTGATAAGATCAATACAGCAATCGAGAAACTGATCAACGATGGAAAAGTTTCAGAATATGCTGCAAAATATACAGACGCAGACGCTGAATAATCTGAATTAAAAAGATAAGACATAGTAAGCGTGTAAAATAACAGGGTGTGATAAGATGATTCTTGTCACACCCTGTTTTGAAATGAGTGTGTGAAGCTTTTTCTGTAAATTAGCAAATAGAGGTTCTTCTATGATAAAATAAAAAATCATAGGAGGGCCTTTTATTATGGCAAGACAAAAGAAACCGGTACATCGAGTACAAATGACGGAAGGAAAAAGAAATATTATCCACCAGCTCCTTGAAGAGTACGATATTCAAACCGCTGAAGATATTCAGGATGCATTGAAAGATCTTCTGGGTGGAACGATTAAAGAGATGATGGAAGCGGAAATGGATGATCACCTTGGCTACGAAAAATCAGAACGCTCAGATAATGATGACTACAGAAATGGTTACAAACGAAAAAGAGTCAATAGCAGTTATGGGGCAATGGAGATCGATGTCCCTCAGGATCGGAAATCTACGTTTGAACCGCAGATCGTAAAAAAACGTCAAAAAGATATCTCAGATATTGATCAAAAGATCATTTCTATGTATGCAAAAGGAATGACTACCCGACAGATTTCAGAAACGATTGAGGATATCTATGGATTTGAGACTTCAGAAGGATTTATCTCAGATGTGACAGACAAGATCCTGCCACAGATCGAAGACTGGCAGAACCGCCCGTTAGATGAGGTATATCCGATCCTCTACATCGATGCGATCCATTACTCTGTCCGTGATAATGGTGTGATTCGAAAACTTGCGGCTTATGTGATTCTTGGCATTAACATGGAAGGAAAAAAAGAGGTTCTTACCATTTCGGTTGGTGATAATGAAAGTGCAAAATACTGGCTTTCCGTCATGAATGAATTGAAAAACCGAGGCGTGAAAGATGTTTTGATCATTTGCGCGGATGGACTTACCGGAATAAAAGAAGCAATCGGTGCAGCTTTCCCTAAAACGGAATATCAGCGTTGTATTGTGCATCAGGTGCGCAACACCTTAAAATACGTTCCGGATAAAGACAGAAAAGCATTTGCCGCAGATCTGAAAACTATTTACCAGGCTGCGGATGAAAAGAAGGCCCTGGCCGCGTTGGACAGAGTGACTGAAAAATGGACACCGAAATATCCGAATTCCATGAAACGCTGGAAGGATAACTGGGATGCGATTTCACCTATTTTCAAGTTTTCAGCAACTGTTAGAAAGGTGATATATACGACAAATGCCATTGAATCCCTGAATTCTACTTACCGTAAGTTGAACCGACAGAGAAGCGTTTTCCCAAGCGATACAGCCCTGCTGAAAGCGCTGTATCTTGCCACCTTTGAGGCGACGAAAAAATGGACATCAACGATCCGTAACTGGGCGCAGGTATATGGTGAACTGAGCATCATGTATGAGGGACGCCTGCCGGAATAGACGATTCAGGACAAGGCAAGACAGGCGGATTTCCCGCCTGCTCTTGACATGCAAATTTATAGCTGTTATATATAAAACAAGAGCGAAAAGCCCAACAAATGAACTTTTCGCCTTGCATTATCATAGAAGAATCTTATTTACAGACTTTTTTTCATAGTCTCTTTGAAATCAACGATATGTTACAGCATCTCAAGGAATGCAGTTAATCGTGTATTCAACTGTCCGATGTCAGCCTGAGAGTAATCGGTCTCTACATGGATATAAGGGATACCTTTCTTCTCATTGACGAATCTGCGGATTGCAAGTGTCTCTACATTGTATGTATGACATGCCTGCAGAGTCATCTCTACCACGCCGTCTACCTGGAATTCATCAATCAACTCATCGAGCAGTTTCAGACGGTTCGGGTTTGGAGTCATAACAGAACATCCGATGTTCAGATATCTCTTAGCGATTGCGTCGTATACGTCAGGATTTTCTTCGTCTACTAATTCAGCAGTAGATTTGGCGCCGGAACAGTTCTCGTAAGCAACTACGATACCGCCGTTGTCTTCGATGGCACGGATAACTTTTTCCGGAGCACCGCCGATCGGACATCCTGTGATCAGAATACGTGGTTTCTTTTCTTCCATCTTGCCTTCTGCGTATTCTTTTTCAATCTTATCAACCAGAGCATTGATTTCTGCAGGGATTGCTTTACGGTCAAATTTGAATCCGCTTCCGTATAATACTTTCCACAGATCATATCCTTTGATCGGTGCCGGATCATGCTTCATGACACCGTACAGATTCTTGAGTGCGGTACGTACAGCATTTTCTTCTTTCACCGCTTCTTTCACGGCTTCTTCGGTAATCTCTGTCTCAAAATGTTCTTCCAGATATTCCTTAAATCGGATGATCTCACTCTTCCATAACTTCTGCGCAGCTTCGTTCTGAGTATTTGGCAGCTCCATAATGTAGACATTCTTGAAGTCAGACATATACTCGTACATCTTCTTTTTGCCGTCGCAGGTGGTCTCGCCGACTACGACGTCAGAGAAATAAAAGAATGGACATTTGTCGGTAACGGCAAATCCGTAGCTGGATTTGATCAATGGACATAAGTTCTTTGGCAAGTCTTTCTCAGCGTCTGGGATCGTCTCGTCAGAAGTAGAACATAAGCCTACAGTGACAGCACCCATTGCCATAGCAATCTCTCTTGGGAAGTATGTGCAGTAAGCACCGACTACCGGGGTACCCTGATCTTTGATTTTCTTTAATGCCAGAAATGAATTCTTGCGCTGTTCAGCAAATTCTTCAAATACTTCTGGCAGATCTTTAATTAATTCCATAATGTATCTCCTTTTGCGTTTGATCATTATCTATATTTTATCACTAATAAAAATAAACGACAACGAAACAAGGGAAAAAACGAAGCATTAGTCATTTGAAAATATAATGAATGCGTGGATATATTTGGATTACCTATAAGTGCAGAAAGGCTTTTTTAGTATGAGATAAAATGTTATACTTAAGTGCAGAGATATAGAAAAGCAGGATAGATTTATGACTTACGAGAATATGCAGGAAGAATTACAGATATTACAGCAGCTGCCAGAGCCAGTGATTACATGGTTTCGTGCTAATAAACGGGATCTTCCGTGGCGGGATCATCCGGATGCGTATCGTGTGTGGGTATCGGAGATCATGTTGCAGCAGACGCGCGTGGAGGCGGTAAAAGGGTATTATCACAGATTTCTGGAGGCACTTCCGGATGTGAAAGCACTGGCAGAAGCGGAAGAGGATCAGTTACTGAAGCTGTGGGAAGGACTGGGATATTATAATCGTGTCCGCAATATGCAGAAAGCGGCAATGCAGATTATGGTAGATTACGGTGGTGAATTTCCGCAGACGTATGAAGAGATTCTGAGTCTGACTGGTATCGGAAGCTATACGGCAGGAGCAATCAGCTCGTTTGCACTCGGACTGGCGAAGCCTGCAGTGGATGGCAATGTACTCCGGGTGATTTCGAGAATTACCGGAAGTGACCGTGATATAATGAAACAAAGTGTCAGAAAACGGATGGAGACGCTATTGGAGCAGGTGATTCCGGTGGATGCATCCAGTGATTTTAATCAGGGACTGATTGAGATAGGAGCCATCGTCTGTGTGCCAAATGGCGAACCGAAGTGTCAGGAATGTCCGGCAGAGGAGTTCTGTGTGGCGCATAACAAGGGTATCGAGATGGAACTTCCGGTGAAGAAGAAGGCAGCAGCCAGACGGATTGAGAAGAGGACGATTCTGATCTTCCGCGACGGAGAGACCAGAGGTATCCGTAAGCGTCCGGCTAAGGGACTGCTAGCGGGCTTATATGAACTTCCGGGAGTAGATGGGCATCTGACGATGGAAGAAGTGATAGAATATAGTAAGAAGATTGGGCTGACGCCGGTCCGTGTGAAGGATGCAGGCAAAGCAAAACATGTGTTCAGTCATGTGGAATGGCACATGATCGGGTATCAGATCCAGGTGGACGAGTTGGAGGAGTCCTGTACAGAGGATATGATCTTTGCACATCCGGAAGAGATGCAGCATCGTTATCCGATTCCGTCAGCATTTGAAAAATATATGAAGTATGTGATATGAGAGGAGCAGCTATGAGTGAAAAAGCAAAGTCTCTTGCCGATCAGGCATATGAGACGATCAAACAGAATATATTGAACCTGACCTATCCGCCGGGCATGCCTTTGACCGAGGTAAAGCTTGCAGAAGAGCTTGGGATGAGCCGGAGTCCGGTACGTACCGCGCTCCGCATGCTACAGGCAGACGGACTGATCGTGACCGATTATTATAAGTCTATGACGGTCAAAGAGATTACCGAAGAGGATATTAATCAGATCTATCAGTTGAGAGAATTAATAGAGCTTCCGGCATTTAAGCTGATCTTTGATTCGGGAAAATACGAAGAATTCTCTTACCGTATTGAGGAAAAGGTAGTGCGTATGTGCGCAGCTGCATCGGATCCATTTGCATGGGAGATTGCGGATATCGCATTTCATATGGAGATTGTGAGTATTTATGAAAATGAGCGGATTGACCGGATATATCACAATAATCTGTCTGAACTTACCCGTATGGGTGTACATTCGGTCAAGAATGGTATGGAGATCCAGCAGACGAATGACCATTTGAAGGATCTGGTGGAGTATATGCGTCAGGGAGATTATGAACATGCAGTGAAGATACTGAAGAATGATCACTTTGGCACAGGAAGATCGACTGCTATGTCAAAATAAGGGCGGCAGTGATACGAAGGAGATAAAGTTATGTACGATTTTATAGTAAATCTGAATGCCAGATCTGGACTTGGCGGAAGAATCTGGAAAGAACTGGAACATCTTCTGCGGGAACAGAAAGTAGAATATCAGGTGCATTTTACGAAGTACCAGAGACACGCAAGCCGGACTGCGGAAGGAATTACCGCAGATGGAAATGAACATACTATTGTGGTGCTTGGCGGAGACGGCACGGTGAATGAAGTGCTGAATGGAATTACAGAATTATCGAAGGTGACGATGGGATATATCCCCATGGGTTCCAGCAATGATTTTGCCAGATATTTTAAGATGGCATCGGAACCGGCAGAATGTCTGGAGAAGATACTGCATCCACAGAAAATTGTGGATATGAATGTGGGTATCATGTCTTATAAAAACGGTGAAAAATCCAAGCGTTATGCGGTCAGTACAGGCATAGGATTTGACGCGGCAGTATGTCATCAGGCGGTCATTTCTAAGATGAAGGTGTTCCTGAATAAGCTTCATCTTGGTAAACTTACATATCTTGAAATTGCCCTGTCCCGGATGATCGCATTACGACCAGGAAGGATGCGGATCCGTCTGGATGATGGAGAATGGATGGAATATGACAGAGCTTATTTTGCAACAGCGATGAATCATCCGTTTGAAGGTGGTGGTTTTAAGTTCTGTCCAGATGCAGATCCGTGTGATGATGTCCTGAATGTGACGGTGATCTCAGGGCTTCCGAAGTGGAAGGTGCTGTGCCTTCTTCCAACAGCATTTAAGGGATGGCATATCAGATTCCATGGTATTTATACCTACACATGTAAAAAAGTAGAGATCGACAGTGAACAGGCATTGCCGGTTCATACAGATGGAGAACCGGTATTTCTGCAGAGAAAGATGACAGCGTCGTTAGAACCGGACAAGATCAGGCTGATCGTTGGGTGACGGGGATTGATTTATAGGTTGTCAGGTGCTTGATAAGGAGGCGTATGAGATGGCAGCAGGATATATTCTTCTTGCGGTGTTGATACTTGGTATTTTGTATCTGCTGTTGATCCGTCCGGAGAAGCGGAATACGGAGATGGCAGTATATCGTCATACGATGTTTGCACACCGGGGATATCATAATAAAGATAAGCTGATTCCGGAGAATTCGATGACCGCATTTCGGGCAGCAGTTGCGCATGGATATGGGATAGAATTGGACATACATATTACCAGAGACGGTAAAGTGGCAGTGTTTCATGATGATACGTTGGAACGAATGTGTGGGGAGCGTGGCCGGATAGAAGATTACACATTAGAAGAATTGCGGCAGTTTCATTTGCTGAATACAACAGAGAGGATTCCGGAGTTTCAGGAGGTGTTGGACTATGTGGACGGCAGAGTGCCGCTGCTGGTAGAACTTAAGATACCGGGAAGAGATCTGAGAGTATGTGAGGCTTCTTATGATATTTTGAAAAAGTATCGTGGAAAATATCTCGTGCAGTCATTTAATACGCTGGGATTACGGTGGTATCGCAAATATGCGCCGGCGATACTGCGAGGACAGCTTTCATCGAACCTTACTGCAGATCCGTTAAATGATCCGTATATCCTTCGTTTTCTGGTAAAATATCTGATGCTGAATGTGATCGGACGACCGGATTTTATTTCTTATAAGCTGAAGGATTTACCGAATTTCAGTGTGTCTTTATGCAGATGGTTGTGGAGGATTCCGGTGGCAGTGTGGACACTTCGCACGGAACAGGCGCTGCGGCAGGGAAAAGCAGGATACGACATGTACATTTTTGAAAAAAGCGGAGAAAATTATTAAAAGTTACTGCCATAGTATTGACATGGAATTAACAAGATGTTATATTGTAGAAAATGAGTTGTATACAAATTATGGATTTGTATACAATATAACTTTTTCTCAAATATTAAGGAGGTAACGTCATGAAATTAGGGTTTATCGGAACTGGTAATATGGCTTCAGCAATTATGGGTGGAATTATTTCAAAAGGAATCATCCCAGCAGATGAGATCATTGGAGCTGACCTGTTTGCCCCTGGTAGAGAACGTGTAAAAGAGAAATTTGGAATTCATGTAACAGCAGATAACAACGAAGTAGTAGAGAAGGCAGATGTCGTACTTCTGTCAGTAAAACCACAGTTTTATTCCGATGTTATCTCTGGCATTAAGGATAAGATCAGACCGGATCAGATTGTGATCACAATCGCTCCTGGTAAGACACTTGCATGGCTTGCTGAGCAGTTTGGCAAGGATGTTAAGATTGTACGCTGCATGCCGAATACACCGGCTATGGTTGGTGCAGGTATGACTGCTGCATGCCCGAATGAGCATATGACAGAAGAAGAGATTGAGTACGTGAAGACACTGCTGTCAAGCTTCAGCCTGGTAGAGATCGTACCGGAGAAGCTGATGGATACTGTTACAGCAGTAAGCGGAAGCTCACCGGCTTATGTATTCATGTTCATCGAAGCAATGGCAGACGCCGCTGTACTGGATGGTATACCGAGAGCACAGGCTTATAAGTTTGCGGCACAGGCTGTACTGGGAAGCGCTAAGATGGTACTTGATACAGGAAAGCATCCAGGAGAGTTGAAAGATATGGTATGCTCACCTGCAGGTACTACAATCGATGCTGTACGTGTTCTGGAAGAGTGTGGATTCAGAGGAACAATCATTGACGCTGTTCAGACATGTGCAGAGAAGTCAAGAAGTCTGTAAAAGTCTTTAAATAGAAATTTATAATTCAAAAGAATTCTAAAATTAAGAACCTCAGATCGAGATGATCTGAGGTTCTTTAGATATAGGAAGCTATGATATATCTGTCTGCTGCAGTGCATTCTTGACTGCAGTATATTCTTTTCTGGAATCGGAATTTCTGTGCCGTTATTAAGCTTCAGATAAAAACGGTAAATCTCTTGTACGTAATCCGGATTTACCAGATAACTTTCGTGACATCGGAGCATCTGTGGACAGCGTTGGGCAATCGTAGAGAGCCGTTCTACGGATTCAAAAGTCTGATCCAGTGTGTGAATCAGGGTATGGTGCTGTTTTGTCTCCATATAAATGATCCGGTTGGAATTCAGATAGAGCGTTGTCTTGTCTAATCCGCGAAAATGAATGCGGGTAACCGTTTCGCCGCTGGATAATACCATGTCCTGATAAGATTCAAGATAATGCACAGGATAGATGGTGTCGCGGCTGTCATAAGCAATTGCATTGGAAATGTGGCAGAGTCGGATCCTCGGTCCTTCTGGTTCGGTGTTCCAGGTAAACAGGATTCGTTGGGATACACGGTTCGTGCGCTTGTCTGGCCAAAATGTATCTACCAGAAATGTAAGTAATACATTCATGGAATTGCGTGATCCGGTAGAAAGTGGTGTGGCTTTGAGTGCGTGTACTGCAAAATGCAGGGAATGCTGTTCGGCTGCAAAGGTTTCTACCAGTTTCGTTTTTGTGCGGATCATCTGCCCTTCAGCAGGCCCGATCCAGAGAATGTCCTCGTGGCAGTGGTTTAGAAATGGGTCAATCTTATTGTCGTAGTATTGCAGTAAGAGACTCGCGGTCAGGTCGGATAGTTCTTGGCTGTTCATATAGTATTATTCCTTTTCTTTTGGTGGGTCGGGGGGATGCGGGGCAACAGAAAACGCTGTCTTATGCGACAGCGCTTCGTGTGTTACCTGTTCTTGTAAATTGAATTTCATTAAATAACTGGTTCGTGCATCAGCTTGCGTGCCTGTCTGGCCTGCCTGGCATAGACCAGGTGATACAGGATACCGTCCATTACCAGAGCTGCGGCGACATCTGTTACCGAATGCTGTTTCAGAAATACGGTAGAAAGCACGATTATAAAGGAGAGTATTCCGGCAGCAATACGGATGCCGTGCTTATCTTTTAATGCCGGTGTACGGTTCAATGCCATATACATACCTACAGAGAGGAATACGTGCATACTTGGCAGAACATTGGTCGGTGTGTCTGTGGAGTAGACAATCTTTACCAGCTCAACAAATATGTTGTCGTGAGCGAATGTAGCCGGACGCAATGCCAGACCATTTGGAAAGATCGTACAGATGATCAGGAAAATGGTCATGCCGCTGATCGCAAATGTGGCTGCCTGCAGGAATCCTTTTTTATCCTTGAAAAAAAGAAAACATGCGCCAACTGCAAGATATATGAACCACAACAGATATGGAACGATGAAATATTCTACAAATGGAATATAATCGTCTAATGGTGAGTGGATCAGATAAAAATCAGTAGTCACATGATGCTCCAGATAGGTGAACCATGGCATGTAGATCAACGCGTACAACAGAACCCACGCGTGATTATACTTTTTCAACAGTTCTTTTAACTTCTTCATTAAGATACACCCTTTCGATGTGTATATGATTAATATATTTCAAACTCATAGGA
>CAVAVU010000060.1:0-45807 GCA_963592205.1 bacterium | reverse complement strand
AATGGCTACAGAGCCCATGTTTGCTGGGGTTGTAGCCATTTTTTATCTTTCTAACTGTCAAAGATGGGTTCATATCATACCCACAATATCCCCGAAAGTCAAGGCATGAGACAGCTATGTACGCCTTGTGGCAATGGTTTTGACAAATTTCTCCGTTGCATTTTCCAAATGAATGTGATAATATACTAGATGTCTCTGTAGCTCAGTGGATAGAGCGCCGCCCTCCGGAGGCGGGTGCGCCAGTTCGATTCTGGTCAGAGACGGCTTACAGGTATCGCAGATGCGATACCTTTTTTGTAGTGCGACGAGTCAAAGTCCGAGCTTGCTCGAGGCCTTGACGACCGCATTCAATCTCAGAATGTGCCTAATGGCACTTCTGATGATTTTGCAATAAGCCTCCATGCAGAAAACGAGTCCAATCACATCACACATTTCCTTACTCTGTCGTAATAATACGCATGATCCGACAGATATTCCTCTGCATTTACCTGACTGCCATTAATCTCCTGAATCACTGCATTTAATTCCTGTTCCGGAAGCGCACTGCTCTCCGGTAGAATGATCATCTCATGAACACTGCTCGGCAGAATATAGAAATTCTCTTTCAGATACAGCGCCAGCATCTCAAGTCGCCCCGGATACAATATGGCCGCTGCTCCAAAGCTTCGCATCTGATTGGTCAGTACATACATGCTCTCTTCCACTGTCATATGCTCTTCCAGCTCTTCTACGCCAAGCATTTCCGTAAGCAGTGCATACATATTGGTCAATTCATATGGCAGTAATTTCTCCGTATTCTGCATCGCATTCTGATACAGATCTTCCGCACTCGTATTCCACCAGACAAGCTGCTCCTTTTTTATCAGCATCGCAGCCTGCTGCATCTGATGTTCATCCATTTCCAACAGCAGATAAAATACGATTGCCAGATCCTTCCATGGCATATATGGCACCTCGTCAAGAAGCTGTTTGTTCTTCTCGCGATTAATCAGCCGGTACACAATCTTATTCTTCACACCCGGGAATTCATAGATCCAGTCTTCTTTCCACGAATGATCAATGCGTACCCTCTGATAGATTCGCATGATCTGCTCCGCCAATGCATGCATATCAGTTCCATACCGATACTTTTCATAAAATTCTTCCAGATAAATCGTCGGGGATATATTGATATTCTTTTCAGACAGACGGACACCACATCTTAAGTATCCGTTATTCTTCAGAGTCTTCTGGATCGACACCAGCAGATCATCTTTCGCAAGACTCTTTAATTCACGTTCCATTCCGCTCACAAACTCTTCGTATGACATACAAGCTCCTTTCACCCGGTTCCGGGCAGACCGCGCCGCAAGTATGGAATTATATGTTCTCTGCGAAATTGACTGTATAGATTTGAACAGCCGGGAATCCCGGCAAAATATTATGGTAAACTGATTATAAAAAAGCCCTGCATAAAATGCAAGGCTTTTTTGATTCTTTTTTAAATTAGTTAGCACGTGACAGATATTCACCTGTACGAGTATCAATCTTAATCTTTTCTCCCTGATCTACGAACAGTGGTACCATAACCTGAGCGCCTGTCTCAACGATAGCCGGCTTAGTAGCACCTGTAGCTGTGTTACCCTTAACGCCTGGTTCAGACTCTGTGATTACAAGCTCTACAGTGATCGGTGGCTCGATTGCAAATGCATTGCCCTGGTAGAAGCTTACTGTAACTTCTTCGTTCTCTTTTACGAACTTCATAGAATCTCCGGCTTCCTCAGCGCTGATCATGATCTGCTCATATGTCTCATTGTCCATGTAGTTATAGAACTCACCGTCATTGTACAGGTACTGCATTTTCTTTCTCTCGATGTGAGCCTGCTCAAATGTCTCTGTAGGGCGGAATGTTGTCTCTACTACACCACCGTTGATGATATCTTTCATCTTAACACGGACAAATGCTGCTCCTTTACCTGGTTTAACATGCATGAAGTCGATAACCTGACATACTTTTCCATTAACTTCGATAGTAATACCGTTACGGATATCTCCTGCTGATACTTTAGCCATTACATAATCCTCCTTAAATTGCGCACTGCGCTTACGTTCTCAATCTTTTACCATTTTATAATACATATCATCATTTTTCAACCTTTTTTTCCCTGGCAAGGCTACGCTTGTAGAAAAAGAGCACAATCTTTTCAAGATATCGTTTTAAAACGATCTGTATCTCTTCCTTGGGATTCATCGGTT
This sequence comes from bacterium, assembly GCA_963592205.1. GTDB lineage: Bacteria > Bacillota > Clostridia > Lachnospirales > Lachnospiraceae > Claveliimonas. The sequence continues at coordinate 43,572 of CAVAVU010000060.1, read as the reverse complement.
TGACCAGTATACTCGGAATGCCGCTGCGCTTTGCGCCCCACACATCCGTAAACAGCTGATCACCGATAAATACGGTTGAAGAACGGTCTGTTCCCATGATCTCCATTGCCTTAATATAATTCTTTGTAGACGGCTTGTGCGCATTATACACATAATCTACCTGAATCTTTTCATTAAACATCTTTACACGTGGTTCCTGATTATTGGAGATCAGACAACAATGAAAGCCGATCTTCTTCAAACGCTCAAACAAACGGATTGCACGCTCGTCTGCCGGTGCACCATGCGGCACCAGCGTATTATCGATATCGAAGATCAGACCTCTGTATCCTTTTTTATATAATTCTTCAAAATCTATCACATATGTGGATGCCACATAACGATCCGGATAAAATGTACGAAACATGATTAATTCTCCGTTCTTGTCAGCTTCTGCACCAGTTCCTCGCAGATTGCGAGCACATTCTTACCGTCTGTATTTACCACGATATCAGCCGCTGCCTCGTATTTTTCTCTGCGCTGTTCCATCAGTTCAGAAATACCTGCTACATTCTTGCGTCCCTGCAGAACCGGTCGGTCATTATTATCCTTAACCCGGTCATAAATGGTCTCCGGACTTGCCGTAAGAAGAACAACTTTACCATTCTTCTTCATTTCCTCTACGTTACGCTCACGCATTGCCACGCCACCGCCGCAGGAAATTACCACATTCTTCTTATCCTGCATCTCGATCAGAAGCTCTGTCTCCAGATTACGGAAATATTCTTCACCATAAGTAGCGAAAATATCCGAGATACTCATCTCTTCTCTGTCAGAGATTACCTGATCCATCTCCACGATCTCCATGTCGAATACGGTACTCAGATAATCTGAAATCGTAGACTTACCTGCTCCCATAAATCCGATCAGTACGATATTATAATCAAAAAGCTTTCTTGCCTGGATACGTTTACTGTTACGGCGGATACGGCGGAATACATCTTCAATCTCTTCGCTGTATTTATTGCCGTCCAGCTTGATCTTAAGCTGTCTCTCCTGCTTTTCTTCCTGCTTTGGCTGGATGATAGACATACCGTATTCTTCCTTGTATGCCATGATCTTTTCTATGATCGAATTCCTCTCAACCAGCGCATCAATGATCTTATCATCGCACAATGCAAGCTGCTCTCTGTATAATTCCAAATCATTCATTGCTGCTATGTCTCCTTCTATTGCTTCCTCTTTCGTCTAAAAGCCTGAATTTTCAGTTTTTAATTATATCAATTTTGTCACAATTCCGCAACAAAAAATTGCTTTTCAATTGCTTTTCAATTGCTTTTACAACTCAAATTTGCTTTTAATATATTTCAAAAGCTGAACCACAGGCAGATTAACAAATGCCAGACCACACATCCACACGAGTACTTCCTGATTCAGCGATACCGTCTGGAACATTCCGGATAATCCCGGCACATAGATCACTGCCAGAAGCAACACACTTCCCAGTGCAAATGCGCCTGTAAGAAATGGATTATTCCAGAATTTCTTCGTGAATATCACGGCTCTGTCTGATTTGCAGTTATATCCATGCACCAGCCGCCCCAGACACAATGTGCCAAACGCCAGTGTTCTGGCAAGTCTTACATTTCCATCGCCATATCCCGATATTCCCATTGCATTTCCGCCAAGGCCTATGGTAAATGCAATGGATGTCAGTGCACCGATGCACAGGCCTTCTATACCGATCTGTAACAGATTCTTTCCATCTAACAGCGAACGGTTATTTTCCTCAGGCTTTTTCCTCATAGCCGCCGGATCCTGCGGCTCCAGTCCCAGTGCAATTGCCGGAAGACTATCCGTAAGCAGATTGATAAACAACAGATGTACCGGTGCAAACGGTACCGGAAGCCCGGCAAGTGCTGCATAAAGTACCGTCAATATCGCACCCAGATTGCCCGAAAGCAGGAAACCGATTGCATGACGAATATTTTCAAAGATACTTCTGCCCCGTTCTACGGCCTTAATAATAGTTGCAAAATTATCATCCGCAAGCACAATAGCCGCCGCTTCTTTCGCCACATCCGTTCCTGTAATTCCCATTGCTACGCCTACGTCTGCCTGCTTCAGTGCCGGGGCATCATTTACGCCATCACCTGTCATAGCTACAATATTGCCTTTTCGCTGCCATGCCTTTACAATCCGTATCTTATGTTCCGGTGCCACCCTGGCATACACGGATACTTTTTCTACATATTCTTCCAGTTCTTCATCCGACATTTTATCAATGTCTGCGCCTTCGCACACCAGATCTTCTTCTCTTAAAATGCCAATCCTCTTTGCAATCGCAGCCGCTGTGATCTTATGGTCTCCTGTAATCATTACCGGTCGGATACCCGCATTTATACAGTCATTTACTGCATCTTTCGACTCTTCTCTCGGCGGATCCATCATGGCCGTAAGACCAAGGAATACCAGATTTTTTTCTGCCATTTTATCACTCTCATTAATATCCGGCTCATCATCCAATATACGATATCCGAATGCCAGCACACGCAATCCGTTTTCTGCATATATCTGATTCTGCTGTTCTATTCTTCTCTCATCATCTTCTATGATTGTACGTTCTATCTCGCCATTTGCGATTTTATCTGTCAACGGAAGTAACCTGTCAACTGCACCTTTCACGATCATTACTCGTTCTCCACCAATGACGTGAACTGTCGTCATCATTTTCCTGGTGCTGTCAAATGGTTTTTCACCGATCCGTGGATTCTGCTTTCTCACGGTCTCCACATCGATTTCCGCTTTTGCTGCCATATTTACCAACGCTATTTCCGTCGGATCACCAATCTCTTTCTCTTCTGTACAGACCGCGTCACTACATAAAATGCTATATACCATCAGCTTGTCAAACTCCGGCATCCATCCATACTTCTCACATTCCGGTGTTACATTTTTCCCATCTACATAACAGGCTTCTACCGTCATTTTATTCTGAGTAAGTGTTCCCGTTTTGTCTGAGCAGATTACTGACACTCTGCCAAGACCTTCGACCGCATGGAGTTTTCGCACAATAGCATGCTCTTTTGCCATCTCACCGGTTCCCATAGATAACACGATCGTCACGATAGAACTCAACGCTTCCGGAATCGCAGCCACTGCCAGTGCCACTGCAAAAAGAAATGCATCTGCGATACTCTCTCCACGCCATACACTGACACCAAATAAAATGCCACAGAATACCAGAATCGCAATCGACAGCTTCTTTCCGAATTCATCCAGGCTCTTTTGTAATGGACTTTTCTTCTCAGCCGCTTCATCCAAAAGTCCTGCAATCTTGCCCATTTCCGTCTGCATACCGATTCCCGTCACCAGAAATATTCCTTTTCCGGCTGTAACAAAACTCCCGGCAAATACGCGGTCTGTCTGGTCTCCGAGCGCATTTCCTGAAGGGACCTTATCCAGCGTCTTTTCTGCCGGAAGACTCTCGCCTGTCAGCATACTTTCATCAATCTTCAGTTCCATACATTTCAGAAGCTTCCCGTCTGCCGGAACTCTGTCACCACTTTCCAGCAGCACTTCATCTTCCATTGTCACTTCTGATGCCGGAATCTTCATGGTCACTCCATCTCTATATACAGTTGCTTCCGGCGCTGAAAGTTCCTGGAGGCTGTTAATTGACTGTTCTGCTTTTATCGTCTGAACAGTTCCCAGAATCGCATTCATAGTAATCACCACCAGAATTACAACACTACTCTTAATATCACCCAAGATTCCCGATATAACTGCCGACACGATCAGAATAATTACCAGAAAGTCTTTGTACTGTTCCAGAAATACACGTGGAATACTTAAGTTTTCTTTCCCTCTGATCTCATTTAATCCATACCTTTTCTGATTTACCTGTGCCTGTTTTGATGTAAGCATAATTCTGTCTCCTTTCTCCGTCTGTCCAAAGCATATTCATCCCTACGAGGATTTAAACACCTTTCCCGCAAACACAATTTCTCATAGCGGCTTATTGCACAAAAAAAGAGACTTTTATTGCACAAAAAATGTACAATAAAAGTCTCACTATTTCATTGCGATACGGATGCACTGCATCGTACTGACGACATCGCAAACATATCTGTCTTAACATCCTGTAATAAACAGATATGTCAGTTACTCCCTCTTATATAACTTCACTATATCTGCTGACAGGCTCATTTGTCAAGTACTATTTTGATATCCTGTCGGAATGTCTTCCAGGCATCTTCATTCTCCACAAAATACTTTGGACAGTTCTTACCTGTCACATCATAATGCCGGATCACATCGTTCTCATCCAGGCCGAATTTCAGACACAGCCATGCACACAGTTGCACCATCGAACGGTATGTAGCGTCATTGAACTTACCTGTTTCATCCGGATGACAACATTCAATCGACACCGTATCATGATTCCTGGAATTAGACGCATAAGCCACTTCCCAGGTCGGCACGCACTGTACGATCTCGCCATCCAGTCCTACCACAAAATTACTGCTGGCTTTGGTAATATGACTGTCCTTTAACCCTTCAAAATAATTGCGGTTATCCATCGCAGTAGAACCGGGATTCGCCGTGTAATGCACTACGATACCCGTAATCTGGTCTGTCGCAGTACCCGGTCTGGAATAAGGATTCTCTGTAAGAAGTTCCACATCAATGTCCGGCTTCACCGCTTCAATATCCGCTCCTGCATTTTCACTATAAGCTCTTTTAAACGGATTCACGCCCGTAACCTTCAGTACGATCAGTACTACACAGAGAATTCCGAGTAGTGCCATTCCCAGTTTCATGTATTTTCTAAGGCGGTTCTGCCTCTGTCTTGGATTATACCGCCGTTTCTTATAAGTTCTCTTTCGTCTGTTAAGTCCCATGTTTCTTCTCCTGTATACTCATGGTAACACATGTTTCGAAACATTTCATAAATTGCTGCTTATGATTTTCTTATCTTTTGATCTCAATATCATTTTTTCAAAAAGCGGTACATGGATGTCGTATTTAATGTTTCCCCTGCCCGAAGCACCGGACTTGGAAATTCACTGTGATGAATGGCGTCCGGATAATTCTGCGTCTCGAAGCAGATACCACTCCGCTTACCGTAAATTGCTCCGTCTTTACCTTTTTCATCATTCAGATAATTACCGGCATACACCTGTACACCCGGACGGTCTGTATACACTTCCATCGTAATGCCGCTCTTATCACCTGTAAGCTCTGCCGCCTTACGAAATCCTTCGCCATTAATCGTCCAATTGTGATCATATCCATTGGCATCAATCAGTGCTTGATAATCTGCTTCAATATCTCGTCCAATTACTTTCTTCGCACGAAAGTCCATCGGAGTTCCATCTACCGGAATGATCCTGCCTGTCGGAATCGATCCTTCATCTGTCTCCGTATATCCGTCTGCATTTACCAACAACTCATGGGTAAGTATTGTACCTGACTCATGTCCGTTCAGATTGAAATATGCGTGATTGGTCATATTCCAGATGGTATCCGCATCGCTTTCTGCACAGTAAGAAATATAGAAGCCATTATCCTCCTTCAATTCATAAGTGACCCTCACAGTCATTGCTCCCGGATATCCCTGGTCTCCATCCGGGCTATACAGTTCAAAAATGACATGTTTGTCATCCGCTTCCAGAGTCTTCCAGATACGCTTCTGATATACATCCGGACCGCTGTGAAGGTTATCATTGCCCTTGTTTTTGCTGAGATGATATACTTTGCCATTCAATTCAAATTCTGCTCCGCCGGTACGATTTGCCACACGACCTACGATCGCGCCGATAGCTTCTCCGCCAGCCGCGTATCCTGCCGCATCATCATACCCTAACAGCACATCTCTGACCTTTCCATCAGCCCCCGGCACCAGTGCCGATACCCAGGATGCGCCGTAATCAGATACATACATTTCCAATCCATTATCATTTTTCAATACGTATAATGACGTATTCTTTCCATCTTTTACTACTCCAAAATCCTTTTTCATACTTTTCTCCTAATAGCAAAGAAACGGCGGGAATATCCCACCGTTTCCTGTAATCTGATCCTTATGCATCCACGCTGTAGTTTGGTGCTTCTTTTGTAATATGAATATCGTGTGGATGACTCTCTTTCAGGGATGCAGCTGAAATCTTCACAAACTTTCCATTCTGCTTCAGCGCTTCGATGGTAGGTGCTCCACAATATCCCATACCGGAGCGCAGACCACCAAGCAACTGGAATACTGTATCTTCTACAGATCCCTTGTATGCCACACGTCCTTCTACGCCTTCCGGTACAAGCTTCTTCGCATTTGTCTGGAAGTAACGGTCTTTGCTTCCGTTCTCCATAGCTGCGATGGATCCCATACCACGGTATACTTTATATTTTCTTCCCTGATATAACTCAAATGTTCCAGGACTCTCGTCACATCCGGCAAACATGCTTCCCATCATACATGCGTTGGCACCTGCTGCGATTGCCTTTGTAATGTCTCCTGAGAACTTGATACCACCGTCTGCAATGATTGGAATACCATACTTGTCAGCCACTTCATAGCAATCCATAATCGCAGAAATCTGCGGCACACCGATACCTGCTACGATACGTGTTGTACAGATAGAGCCTGGTCCGATACCAACTTTAACCGCATCTACACCGGCTTTGATCAGCGCTTCTGCCGCTGCACCTGTTGCTACGTTACCGGCAATAACCTGCAGATCCGGGAATTTGGACTTAACCATATCAACGGTACGGATAACATTTGCAGAATGTCCATGTGCAGAATCCATAACTACTACATCGACTTTCGCATTCACGAGCTCCTGCGCACGTTCCAGACAGTTGGCAGTAATACCAAGAGCAGCTCCACAGAGCAGACGTCCCTGATCATCCTTTGCTGAATCCGGATACTTGATCTGCTTCTCAATATCTTTAATTGTAATGAGGCCTTTTAACTTGAAGTCATCATCAACGATCGGAAGCTTCTCTTTTCTTGCCTTTGCAAGGATCTTCTTAGCTTCTTCAAGAGTAATTCCCTCTTTAGCTGTGATCAGTCCCTCAGAAGTCATAGACTCTTTGATCTTCTTAGAAAAATCTTCTTCAAATTTCAAATCACGGTTCGTAATAATACCGACTAATCTGCCGTTCTCTGTGATCGGAACTCCGGAAATACGGAACTTAGCCATCAGATCATTGGCATCTGCCAGTGTGTGCTCCGGTGACAGATAAAATGGATCTGTAATAACTCCATTCTCTGATCGCTTAACCTTATCTACTTCCTCCGCCTGTTCCTGAATAGACATATTCTTATGAATGATTCCGATACCGCCCTGACGCGCCATAGCAATCGCCATGCGGTGTTCTGTTACTGTGTCCATACCAGCACTCATCATCGGAATATTCAGACGAATCTTCTTAGTCAGGTATGTGGACAAATCCACTTGGTTTGGAATCACCTCTGAATATGCAGGCACAAGTAACACATCATCAAATGTAATCCCTTCTCCAATAATTGTTCCCATGATTAAACCTCGCTTTCTCTTTATGTGTTAACAGTCATATTACAAAAAACATGACCAATTTGTCAACTATTTTCGCAAAAAAGTACAATCTGACTGAGATTTTAATTCCTAACTACCTTTCCAGGCACCTGTGATGCAATCCCGGTCAGCATCTGTTCTCCTGGCTCAAACAGTACTTTCTTCAGTATACCCTCTTCAGAAAATACCATACCGTATACAGGTTCACTGCCATATCCACTGGTGAAATCATATACTTTCGCATTCGGATATCGCTTCAATGCCTCCGCAGCTTCCGGAGCCAGCACTACCAGATTCGCCATCTTAGCCTCAAATATATTCTTTCTGCGCTCCTTGTGAAAGATCTTGTCCACATCAAAATATCCATTGATATACTGATATTCATATTCCACATCACAGATACGCATCACCAGCAACCCAAGTAACACAAATATTATCACTAACGCCAGAAATACCGGACTACGCAGACTCATCACAGCTGAACATACAACAAGCAGGACACACAGTGCAATCTTGGTAAAATCCTTTCCGTCTCGTTTCTTTTTAACCATCTTCTCCACAAATATGTCTGCCATCTACTTCCTCCTGTCAGGTGTTCTGTCCTAAACCATACATTTATCTATATTCTGAACAATTAGTTATATTTTACCACGTTCTATATAAAAAGAAAACTCCCCCAAGGGGAGTTTTCCTCACACGGAGTCATCCGTGATTACATCATACCCATTCCGCCAGGTGCTGCTGGCATAGCCGGAGTATCTTCTTTGATGTTAGCTACAACAGATTCTGTTGTCAGCAGTGTAGATGCTACACTTGTAGCGTTCTGCAGAGCACTTCTTGTAACCTTAGCCGGATCAAGGATTCCTTCCTTAACCATATCTACATACTCTTCTTTGTATGCATCAAATCCAATGCCTGGCTCCTGCTCTCTTACTTTGTTAATAATAACTGCGCCTTCGAGTCCTGCGTTAGCAGAAATATGGAACAGAGGTGCTTCCAGAGCTTTCAGGATAATGTTAGCTCCTGTCTTCTCATCGCCAGTCAGTGTCTCAGCAAGCTTAGCAACCTTCTTAGAAGCGTGAATGTATGCAGATCCGCCACCTGCGATGATTCCTTCTTCTACTGCTGCTTTTGTAGCTGCAAGAGCATCTTCCATACGAAGCTTAGCTTCTTTCATCTCTGTCTCTGTAGCAGCTCCAACACGAATAACAGCTACGCCGCCAGCCAGTTTGGCCAGTCTTTCCTGTAATTTTTCTCTGTCGAAGTCAGATGTAGTCTCTTCAATCTGAGTTCTGATCTGAGCAACACGAGCCTCAATTGCATCTTTCTCGCCCATACCGTCTACGATAACTGTGCTTTCTTTTTCAACCTTAACAGACTTAGCACGACCAAGCTGATCGATTGTAGCATCTTTCAGGTCAAGTCCTAATTCTTCTGAAATCACCTGACCACCTGTCAGTGTAGCGATATCTTTCAGCATCTCTTTTCTTCTGTCGCCATATCCCGGAGCCTTAACACCTACAACACTGAATGTACCACGCAGTTTGTTAACGATCAGGGTTGTAAGAGCCTCTCCTTCAATATCTTCTGCGATGATGAGCAGTTTAGCACCAGACTGTACGATCTGCTCAAGTAATGGCAGGATATCCTGGATATTAGTGATCTTCTTATCTGTAATCAGGATGTATGGATCATCCAGTGTAGCAACCATCTTCTCCATATCGTTAGCCATGTAAGCTGAAATGTATCCACGGTCGAACTGCATACCTTCTACCAGGTCAAGCTCTGTGTGCATTGTCTTAGACTCTTCAATTGTAATAACGCCATCGTTAGATACCTTCTCCATAGCGTCTGCAACCATCTGACCAACTTCATCGTTACCAGAAGATACTGCCGCAACTCTTGCGATCTGCTGCTTATCTGTAACCTTGCTTGACATCTCGCCGATAGCTTCTACTGCTGCATCAGTTGCTTTCTTCATACCTTTACGAAGCACGATCGGATTAGCACCTGCTGCCAGGTTCTTCATACCCTCGTTAACCATTGCCTGTGCAAGTACAGTAGCTGTAGTAGTACCGTCACCTGCTACATCATTCGTCTTAGATGCAACTTCACGGATGAGCTGTGCGCCCATGTTCTCAAATTCATCTTCCAGTTCAATATCTTTTGCGATCGTAACACCATCATTTGTAATAAGCGGTGCACCAAAAGACTTGCCAAGTACTACGTTACGTCCTTTTGGTCCAAGTGTTACTCTTACTGTATCAGCCAGCTTATTCACACCAGCTTCCAGTGCTGTTCTAGCGTCATGTCCGTATTTGATTTCCTTTGCCATGATTAAATTCCTCCTTATTCTACAATTGCAAGAATATCGCTCTGTTTAACGATAATATATGTTTCTTCGTCTACTTCTACATCTGTGCCTGCATACTTGGAATAAATAACCTTCTGTCCAGGCTGTACATGCATCTCAACTTCTTTTCCATCTATAACTCCGCCAGGACCTACTGCGATGATCTCTGCCTGCTGCGGCTTCTCTTTTGTCTGTCCAGGTAATACGATACCTGACTTTGTAGTCTCTTCTGCAACCAGCTGCTTCAATACAACTCTGTCTCCTAATGGTACTAACTTCATTTTATATTCCTCCTTCAATTAAGTCCTTTTATCTGTTAGCACTCACAAAAAGAGAGTGCTAAAAACTTTCTAGATATAAAATAGCACTCTCTCATTATTTTGTCAACACACTTTATTTAGTTTAGATTATTTTTATAAAATCCATTTTCGATCTGAAATATCAGAATATTCCCTTCTTCTCCCAGATAGCGTTCCAGAACCATGCCGTCACATTCTTCTACATTCTCACCATCGGTCAGCTTGCAGTTATATACAGCATCCAGAGAAATCACATCTACCTCTTCGCCCCGGAGAAGCATCTGTAATGTCTCCTGCTCTTCATTACCGGATAATACCTTGCAGTAATGCACACGGTCTTCCATCACCCCGTCTTCGAGGATCACCTGCTTCATCTGGAGTTCTGCTGAGCATCCTTCACACATCTCTCTGCCGCCTCCTTTCCCAGAAACAGTAAAAGGTATCAGTTGCCCGATACCCTTATACTTATTTATCTTTTTCAGCTTTTATACGTTCCAGTTCCGAAAATACATGATCATTTACAACTTTGATGTAAGTACCTTTCATACCTGATGAACGAGACTCGATCACGCCTGCACTCTCAAACTTACGAAGCGCATTCACAATAACCGATCTGGTAATACCGACTCTGTCAGCAATCTTACTTGCTACGAGAATACCTTCGGTTCCATCCAGTTCCTCAAAGATATGAATAATAGCTTCCAGTTCTGAGAAAGACAACGTACTTATCGCAGACTGTACGATCTGTTCCTTTCTGCTTTCTTCTGCGCTCTCCTCATTCACTGAGCGGAGCATCTCCAGTCCTACAACCGTAGTACCGTACTCACTGAGGATAATGTCATCGATCTCATACTCCGATTCCTGCTTGTATATAAACAGGGTGCCAAGTCTCTCGCCGGCAATCTCAATCGGTGTGATCAATGCCTGATAACTCTTAGCTACTTCTTCTGAGAATCCAAGAGTCTCCAGATTCACATTCTCTTTCGTAGACAGGATGCCAAGAAGTCTCTCATTCAGCATCTCGTCAATAAACGCTCCCACTTCTCCACGAAGAAGCTCTGTGATGATACCAACACCCTTGCAACATCCGATGCCAAGCACTTTACCCTTTTTGCTGATTACCAGTGCATTGGAATCCAGAATATCCGTCAATACTCGGCAGATATCATTAAAGACTACTTTACTGGAGTTATTATTGTGCAGTAATTTGTTAATCTTTCTAGTTTTATCTAGCAATTGCACGCCCATTTATATCACCTTCCTTATATTGGATATAGTAGCACACAATTGTATCAATTTCAACTATAAAGAGTTGTAATTTGTATATTTTTCTGAATTTTCGGAATTAAACTAAAGTCTACTGAAAATTACTGTTTTTCATTACTTTTCGGCTCTACATATCCGCACTGCTCGTCAGCGCAGACAAGTTTATTGCCCTTTTCAAGCATATATCCGCCACACTTCAGACACTTTTTCTCAGACGGTTTCTGCCATGACATGAAATCGCATTCCGGATAACCTTCACATCCGTAATAGCGTCTGCCCTTTTTCGTCTTGCGGTATACGATCTCTTTGCCACATTTCGGACAAGCTACACCTACCTTTTCCAGATATGGCTTCGTATTACGGCAGTCCGGGAATCCGGGACATGCCAGGAATTTGCCATGTGGACCGTATTTGACTACCATGTTACGACCGCATTCTTCACAGATTACATCCGTAACTTCATCCTCAATCTTGACACTTTCCAGTTCCTTTTCTGCTTTCTGAACCGCAGCTTCCAGATCCGGATAAAAATTCTCAATAACAGACTTCCATTCCACTTTTCCTTCAGCTACACAGTCAAGCAGACCTTCCATATTGGCTGTAAAATTCACATCTACAATCGCCGGGAAAGATTCTTTCATAATATTATTAACCACTTCACCGATCTCTGTCATATACAGATTCTTACCCTCTTTTGCCACATATCTTCTGGCAATAATGGTAGAAATTGTCGGCGCATACGTACTTGGTCGTCCAATGCCAAGCTCTTCCAGCTTACGTACCAGAGATGCCTCTGTATAATGAGCCGGCGGCTGTGTAAAGTGCTGTTTTTTATCAAAATGATCACAGGACAGTTCAGAATCCGTATCCAATGACTTCAGCAATACATTGTTCTCCGGCTTCTCTTCTCCTGACTCCACATAGACAGAGCGGAATCCTTCAAATACAATACGGGACGCTGCTACCGTAAAGCGGTACTTGCCTGCACCGATCCGTACAGATGTTGTCTCATACTTGGCAGCCTTCATACGACTCGCAACAAATCGTTTCCAGATCAGCTGATACAGACGGAACTGATCTCTGGACAGAGATTCTTTCACCATTGCAGGTGTTCTGGTAATATCAGTCGGACGAATCGCCTCATGGGCATCCTGGATCTTCTTATCATCTTTGGCTGCCACATTACCATTTCCTACAAACTCTTCGCCGTAATTCTCAGCAATGTAAGACTTTGCAAGTGCATCTGCCTCATCCGAAATACGGGTAGAATCAGTACGCAGGTATGTGATCAGACCTACCGTTCCGCTGCCTTTGATATTAATACCTTCGTATAACTGCTGTGCAATTCGCATGGTCTTCTGAGTAGCAAAGTTCAGTGCATTCGACGCTTCCTGCTGCATCGTACTGGTGGTAAATGGAACAGGCGCTTTCTTCAGACGCTCGCCTTTTTTAACATTTTCCACATAGTAATCTTCCTTTTCCAGTTCTGCAAGAATCTGATTCACTTCCTCTTCTGAATGAATCGTCATCTTCTCATCTGCTGTGCCATAGAACTTGGCAGTAAGCGGCTTACGCTCACCCTTCACCTTCAGGCATGCATCAAGACTCCAATATTCTTCCGGAATAAATGCATTAATCTCTTCCTCACGATCGGCAATGATGCGAAGTGCAACCGACTGCACACGTCCTGCACTCAATCCTCTCTTAACCTTCGCCCACAGAAGCGGACTGATCCGGTAACCTACCACACGGTCAAGCGCACGGCGCGCCTGCTGTGCATCTACCAGATTCATATCAATCTCACGGGCATTCTTAATAGAAGACTTTACTGCATTTTTCGTGATCTCATTAAATGTAATACGATATGTCTTTTTATTCTCCAATTTCAGCGCATACATCAGATGCCATGAAATAGCTTCTCCCTCGCGGTCCGGGTCAGTTGCGAGATATACTTTATCTGCTTTCTTCACTTCTTTACGAAGCTCCGCCAGAATCTCTCCCTTGCCACGAATCGTAATATACTTCGGCTCGTAGTCATGCTCCACGTCGATACCAAGCTGACTCTTCGGCAGGTCTCTTACATGTCCGTTTGATGCCATAACCGTATAATTACTTCCAAGGAATTTTTTGATTGTCTTAACCTTTGTAGGCGACTCCACAATTACCAAATAATGCGCCATATTATCTATACTCCTTTAATCATCATATAACTGCTCATAATCCTGAACAGCTAATTTTTTACAAAGTAATTTCTGGATATTTCTCTGATATATCCTTTCATTTCCAAAGACACAAGGGCGTGAACCAGATCTGTCCGTTTCATCCCACTTTCTGCCTGCAGTGTATCCAGGCTCTTTGGAAATAAACCAACGGTAGCATACAACAATTTTTCTGGACTTTCAAGCACTTTTTCATTTTTCACCCTGTCAGAAGGTGAATTTGTATGATTTTTTAACAATTTCAGTTCTTCCTGTTCCAACAGGTATTCCGGACTCAGAAGCGGAACCGCACCATCACTGATAATCCTGTTACACCCCTTACTGAGCTCACTGGTAACCGGACCCGGAAGTGCATAGATCGTCTTCCCCTGTTCCAGTGCAAATGTTGCTGTGATCAGTGATCCGCTCTTTTCCTTTGCTTCCATTACCAGTATCATATCCGCAAGTCCACTAATCATACGGTTCCTGGCTGGAAAATATTCCCGTAGCGGCGCTGTCCCCGGAGGCAGTTCCGACAAGATTCCGCCATGCTTCTGAAGATCCATATAAAGTCCTTTATTCTCCCTTGGATAACATACGTCCACACCGCATCCAAGCACACCATAAGACTCTCCCCCTGCCTCAATAGCTGCGCGCTGCGAGATGCTGTCTATCCCTCTCGCCATACCGCTGATCACCTGTACTCCGGCAAGCGCCAGATTCTCTGCATGAATGATCGATAATTCTTCACCATAGGGCGTGCATCTCCTTGCTCCTACAATGGCTGCTGTCGGTCTGTCTTCTGCCGGAAGCTTTCCTTTTACATAGATTCCATAAGGCATCTTAACAAAATTTTTGAGCCTTTTTGGATATTCCTCATCAAACCACGTAACAAGGCGTACTCCAAGCCTCTGTCCCTGTTCATAAAGTGCTTCAACATCCTGTGTTCTTGCCCAGTTCTGTAAGCGGTCGATCTCTTCTTTTTTCAGAAAATAAAGCTGCTTTTTCTGTCTTTCTTCTATATAATATATCCCGTTGTACACTTCTCTTGCGCTGCCCCAATATTCTACTAACGCCCGCTTCTTGTCATCTGTCAGCGGACGCATTCCCGCAAGCCACCATTCGTACTTATATTCTTCCGTATCTCTCATACTCTTCCCCAATATTTCTTATCCATACTTCGGTAAATCAGTGCCTCTTGTAAGTGTTCCATGCCAATCCGATCCTCACCCGCCAGATCCGCAATGGTACGTGCTACCTTTAATACTTTATGATAGGTTCTCGCATTTAATGAAAATCTGTCGTAAGCCTGCCGCATCATCCGTTTTTCCGCTCTCCTAAGCTCACAGTCTCTGAGCAGACGTTCCCCGGACAGTTCCGCATTATACACAAACTCACCGTCTTCCGCACGATCCATCTGACGCTTTCTGGCTTTTTCAATTCTATGACGGATAACAGCTGAACTTTCCTCTATCTCTTCCCGTTCCAGATCGTCATATGCCACGCCCTGAACTTCTGCACAGATATCCATTCTTCCGAGAAACGGATAGCTGATCTTCCCCTGATACTGGCGGATCTGGGATATTGTGCATGTGCACTTATTTAAGTCAGAAAAGTAGCCACATGGACAGGGATTCATAGCTGCCACCAGCATCACATCTGCCGGATAAGTGATCACACCGTGATTCCTGACAATCCGCACTTCCCGCTCTTCTAACGGCTGACGCAGCACCTCTAATACAGATCGTTTAAACTCTGCCAGTTCGTCCAGGAATAATACACCTCCACTGGCAAGCGTCAGTTCACCGGGCTTGGGCCAGGCACCCCCTCCTAGCAGTGCAACCTTCGTCACAGTCTGATTCACCTCACGAAACGGGCGTTCCGTGACTAACGGCTGTTCTGACTTAAGCATGCCTGCTACACTATACACTTTGGTAATCCTAAGACTCTCTTCTCTGGTGAGAGCCGGAAATATCGTCGGAATCCTTTTTGCTATCATTGACTTGCCACTTCCGGGTGGTCCTACCATCAGCAGATTGTGTCTGCCTGCCACCGCTATCTCTGCAGCGCGCTTCATCCCGGACTGTCCGGAAATATCCGCAAAATCTCCCTGTCTCACATCCACTCTTTCTATTGCTGATGTATCTATCTTTTTGATGCTTCCGATTGCATCATTCTGAAGCAGAAGCTGATAAATCTCACCAAGCGACTTGATGCCACAAACGCAGATTCCTTCCACAAGTCTCGCTTCCCGCTCATTAACAGACGGAACAATCAGGCACTTTACATTCTCTTCCTTCGCCTTTGCTGCAATCGCAAGTACGCCCGGAATCCCCTGCACACTGCCGTCTAATCCCAGTTCACCCACTGCCATCACCCGCTCCAGCCGTTCCTGCTGCAACAAGCCAGCAGCCGCCAACACTGCCAGTGCAATCGGCAGATCATAAGATGTCCCGCGCTTTCTCACATTGCCCGGCGACAGATTAATTACCATCCGCTTCGGTGGCAGGGCTACACAGGCATTCTGGATCGCCGTGCGGACACGCTCCTCTGCTTCCCGTACTTCCGCTCCCAGATAACCAACCATATGAAACAGCGGCAGTCCGTTGCTCACATCCGCCTCTACCTGCACCGGTATGACCTCCATGCCGCACATTGCCGCCGATAATACTCTACTGAAACTCAATCACATCTCTCCTTTTATATTTTACCATTTTCGAGTTGTCATAATCAGTATTCGTAGTTATATTTATACTATTCTTACGTTAACTCGTCAATACCATTTTTAAGAAACATGAAATTTCAGTAGATTTGCATAAAAATCGCCCTGTAGCAGTCTGTCCTGACCACCACAGAGCGATTTATTTTATCTCGTATTTCCCTAAAATGCTTCAAATGCTGTCAATACACTCTCTAATGAATTATAATCAGATATACCAATCTCACACAGATAATCATCTTTCACACAATAAATCGTAGCTCTCGTTGTGCCATCCGAACCATCTGCATTTTGCAAATTATCTTTTATGTACGTGAGGCATTCTCTGGATTCTCCCGCTAATTCAACTGTACTTTGCGTTGCCTCTGAGTGCGACAGATAGTTAATATCCTGCTTAATCGATGCTTTATCCTGTTCCAGAAAATCCTCAAGTGTTTTTCCATCCAGTTTATGAAGAGAAATAGCCATAGTCACAGACTCATCACCGATCGTGATTGGCTGATCCAAATATGCATACACACATGCTGCACCATTATAATCCATAAATTTGTTAAGTGCATTTTCAACAGTTTCATAATCATTTGGATCAACCGGATCAATATCTGCACCCAGATCATTTCTCATCACAGTATATTGAACCACCATATCTTGATTTAGCTCACTCTGATTTTCTTCCGGAAGTATAAATTTGAAACCGAAGTAAGAGTTATAATATCCATCATCCGCAATATAACCAATCGGAAGGTCATTCGCCTTTTCATCATCGGAAGGTTCTGTCTCTTTAGATACTTCTTCTGTGGTATCTTCGGTCGTCTGCCTTGACGATTCTTCTTTCGATTCTGTAGAAGTCTTGCCGGATGAGCATGCGCACAATGCTGCAGAAACCGTCAGTGCCAGCATACAGCTGATAAATCTTTTTTTCATAATATACCTCGTCTTTCTGATATGAATCATAATATATTATCTGCATCAATTATACCCCCCGAGCTTTTTATTTCAACCATAATCTGCATGTATACACGTTCTTAATAACCGATCTTCCTTAGCAAAATATTCTACAGCTATTATCTTTTTATGGAAAAGCACAAATCCTCCCATTTCCACATAAACTGTAAGTAAAAATGCGGTCAGGTGCTCACTGTGAAATCTTTTCCCCCTCCTCTATCAGCAACCGAAGAACAGTATTATCTGCAAAAATATACCGAAGGAGATCTTGAAGCGAAGCACATCCTGATCGAACATAATCTTCGGCTGGTTGCGCATATTGTAAAGAAATATCAGACGCTTGGCGAAGATACAGAAGACCTGTTATCTATCGGCACGATCGGTCTGATCAAATCCGTGGTTACCTTTAATTCTGACAAAAATGTCAGGCTTGGAACCTACGCTGCCAGATGTATCGAGAATGAAATCCTGATGCATCTTCGTGCCAAGAAGAAATACTTTCGGGACATTTCCCTGTATGAGCCCATCGGCATCGACCGGGAAGGCAACGAAATCCGTATCTTTGATATTATCGATTCTCATACCGATGATGCCTACAAAAAAGCCGTCCTCAAGGACGACATCAAACTTCTTTATTCCAAGCTGGAATCTCAGCTTTCTCCCAGAGAACGGACAGTATTAAAAATGCGCTATGGACTCTATAATGAGGCAGAATACACCCAGCGGGAAATCGCTGCAGAGCTTGGCATCTCGCGCTCTTATGTATCACGCATTGAAAAAAGTGCAATAGAAAAGCTGCGGCCCTATTTCTAGGACCGCAGCGTTATTAGTCTTCTTTTCTTCTCAGGATATCATACTGGTCAGCATGAGCTCCCAGATCAATATACAGCACCTGTTTTGGATGCGGTGCACTCTCCTGCTCATTTCCTTCCTCATCTACGATCTTCTTTACCGTAACTTCGATATTATCTCCGTTCGGCTTCATCAGCTCGATCGTCTCTCCTACTGAGAACTTATTGCGCTGTTCGATGCGGTACATGCCATCCCGCTCTCCACCGATAATACCCAGATACGTATACTCTCTTACATAGGTATTACTGTCGTAGATCTGTGCCTCGTCATCCGGTCTGCCGAAGTAGAATCCGGTCGTAAACTGTCTGTACGTACAGTTACTGATCTGATCCAGATACCAAGGCATATTCTTGCGGTAAAGTTCCGGATCTTCCAGATAATCATCAATCGCTTTGCGGTAAGTTCTCGCAACCGTTGCCACATAAAGCGCAGTCTTCATACGGCCTTCAATCTTAAAGCTGTCAATTCCCGCATCAATCAATTCCGGAATGTGCTCGATCATGCACAGATCCTTGGAATTGAAAATGTAGGTACCGCGTTCATTTTCATATACCGGCATATATTCGCCAGGTCTCGTCTCTTCCACAACCGCATATTTCCAACGGCACGGATGGGTACAGGCTCCCTGGTTGGCGTCCCTGCCGGTAAAATAATTGCTCAGCAGGCATCTTCCGGAGTAAGAAATGCACATTGCTCCGTGAATAAAGCTCTCAATCTCCATCTCTTCCGGGATATTGGCACGGATCTCTTTGATCTCTTCCAGCGACAGTTCTCTCGCGGATACCACACGCTTCGCGCCTTGTTTCCACCAGAACTGATAAGTGCCGTAGTTCGTATTATTCGCCTGTGTGCTGACATGACGCTCGATCTCAGGACAGATTTCCTTGGCCATCTCAAAAATTGCAGGATCGGCAATGATCAGTGCATCCGGTCCCAGCTCTTTTAATTCTTTCAAATATTCCCGCACACCTTCAAGATCACGGTTATGTGCCAGAATATTTACCGTTACATGGACACGCACGCCATGCTCATGTGCAAATGCGATTCCTTCTTTCATATCATCATGGCTGAAATTCTTTGCCTTTGCTCTTAATCCAAAGACTTCTCCGCCGATATATACCGCATCTGCTCCAAATATAACTGCTGTTTTTAATACTTCCAGACTGCTGGCTGGAATCAATAATTCCGGATGTCTGCTCATTCTTCTTTCCTCACTGTACTATCTGTATCTTTTACTTATCAGACGTTCTGCGCTTCACACTGAGTGCGATCCCGTCTCCCAGCGGAAGGATGGATGTCTCGTATACATCACTGTGTTTCAGTTCAAATAAATACTCCCGCATACGGCTGTGGATCGTCCGGTTTCTGCGTTCGACCGCATATCTGGACTCGATCACATCTCCGTCCTGGAGCACATTATCAGAGACCAGCACACCGCCCTCCGAGAGTAGTCTTGTGACTTCTGGGAGATAATGGATATACTGTCCCTTTGCCGCATCCATAAATACAAAGTCATAGGGGCCCGCAAGCCCCTTCATAACTTCCAGCGCATCCCCCTCTAACAGGGTAATGTCCGATTCTTTCCCTGCCCGCTTGAAATTCTCACGGGCAATCGGGATTCGTTTATCATAATTCTCAATTGTAGTAATCTTACATCCTGCCGGAGCATACTCACTCATCACAAGTGCTGAGAAACCAACTGCCGTACCGACTTCCAGTATGTTCATCGGCTGGTTCATAGTGATCAGAGTCTTCAAAAAACTCTTGGTCTCTTTTCGGATGATCGGCACATAGGTATCCAGCGCCTCTTTCTCAATCTCCTCCAGCAGAGGATTCTCCGGTGTCTCCAGCGAATGGATATAAGTTACCATTCTTTCATCTACTATCATTGCTATACATCCATAATGATCGGAAGGATCATTGGTCTTCTCTTGGTACGTTTCCAGATAAATTCATTCATCGTATCGCGGACTACAAGCTTAATCTTGCTCCAGTCTGCATTCTTCTGACGTCCGAGATAGTTGGAAACAGCTTCTTCCAGTACATGTCTGGCATCTTCCATCAGACCTTCTGATTCTCTTACATATACAAAACCTCTGGATACGATATCCGGTCCTGCAAGGAGCTGATTGGTGCCCTTCTCCAGTGTCATTACGACGATCAGGATACCGTCTTCTGCCAGATGCTGACGGTCACGCAGTACGATATTACCGACATCACCGACACCAAGTCCGTCTACCAGCACTTCTCCTGTGTGTACCTTATCGACAACCTTAGCCTCTTCTTCGCTTACTTCCAGCACATCACCGGACTGCAGCATAAAGATGTTCTCCTTCGGAATACCAAGCGACTCTGCCAGTTTGGCATTGGCCTTTCTGTGACGGTATTCACCATGGATCGGCACTGCATATTTCGGTTTTACCAGAGAGTAGATCAGCTTCAGCTCTTCCTGGCAGGCATGTCCGGATACGTGTGCATCCTGGAAAATGACATTCGCGCCCTTTTCTGACAATTCGTTGATTACACGGGATACTGATTTCTCGTTACCCGGAATCGGATTGGAACTGAAGATAACCGTATCGTTCGGCATAATGGTAATCTTACGGTGAATATCCGCTGCCATACGTGACAATGCAGCCATAGACTCTCCCTGGCTTCCTGTCGTGATCAGCACGGTCTTCTCCGGCGGGTAATTCTTAAGCTGGTCAATCTCAATCAGCGTTCTGTCCGGAACTTTGAGGTAACCCAGTTCCTGTGCAGTAGCAATGATGTTGACCATGCTTCGTCCTTCGACTACAACCTTACGTCCGTATTTGTAAGCAGAGTTAATGATCTGCTGTACACGGTCTACATTCGATGCGAACGTTGCGATAATAATACGGGTATCCTTATACTCCGCAAACAAATGATCAAACGTATATCCTACGGTACGCTCAGACTGTGTAAAGCCCTTGCGTTCTGCATTGGTACTGTCTGACATCAGAGCCAGTACGCCCTTCTTACCGATCTCGGCAAAACGCTGCAGATCAATCGCATCACCGAATACCGGTGTGTAATCTACCTTAAAGTCTCCGGTATGGATGACAACGCCTGCCGGCGAATAGATCGCCAGTGCTGATGCATCCTGAATACTGTGGTTTGTCTTAATAAATTCGATACGGAACTGTCCTAACATAATAGACTGTCCGTGCTTTACTACCTTTCTGCGGGTAGAACGGAGCAGATTATGCTCAGCCAGCTTCTTCTCGATAATACCCATGGTAAGCTTTGTCGCGTAAATCGGCAGATTGATCTCCTTTAATACGTATGACAATGCTCCAATGTGGTCTTCGTGTCCATGGGTGATCACAAAGCCCTTCACCTTCTTAATGTTGTCTTTCAGATAAGTAATATCCGGGATTACCAGATCGATTCCCAGCATATCGTCCTCCGGGAATGCCAGTCCGCAATCCACAACAACAATACTGTCTCCGAATTCGAAGGCAGTGATGTTCATTCCGATCTTCTCAAGACCTCCGAGCGGAATGATTCGCAATTTTCCGTTTTTCCCTTTCTTCAAACTTTACACCTCCATGTGTTATTACATCTGATCCTGATCGTTATTCAGACATTCTTTACACTGGCCGTAAAATTTCAATTCATGATCCAACACATGGAATCCCGTCTCTTCCTCGATCTGACGCTCCAAATCGTCCAAAAGGTCATGTCGAAACGGAAGGACCTTCCCACATGTCTTACAGATCAGATGATGGTGGTGATGCTTTAATTCCCCGTTCAGCTGGTCACCAATCTCATATCTGACACATCCGTCATCCAAATTAATACGATCCACTAACTGCATATTCAGCAGTAATTGTAATGTCCGGTAAATGGTCGCAAGACCGATCTCCGGATAGTCTTCCTTTACCAGGTCATAAATGTCCTCTGCAGTCATATGAGTGTCACGATGATCCGCAAGTACCTCTAATACAAGTAACCTCTGATTGGTCACTTTTAACCCTTTTTCTTTCAGTAGTTTCTTAAACTCTTCCTGACTTATCGCCATAGCACGCTACCTTTCGATGTCTACGTCCTCCAACAGCTCCTCAAATATCTTGAATACCGCATTCATTTCCACGTCGTCTTCTACAAATTCAAACACGCAGTCCTTATCCTCTGCATCGGATGTATCCTTCAATATCGTACATTCCGCATCCCCATATTCAGAATCGGTCACAAGAATATAAGTCACTCCATTAACCTTTGTCTGTTCCAATACATAAAATTCCAGTTCTTCACCGTTCTCTTCTGATAACATCGTAATCTTTTCCATCCGACACGTCACCTCTATTCTAACTTTTTGATTATTTCTAATCATTGTACCTTATTTTCCCCGGACTTATCCTATCGAATCCAGGTATCCCTGCAAAATAAAAACCGCGGCAATCTTATCAATATACTGCTTACGGTTCTCACGTCTTATATTATTCTCGATCAAAGTACGCTCTGCTTCTACTGATGTGAGACGCTCGTCCCACATCACGACTTCCAGCCCTGTACGGCGTTTTACCATCTCTCCGAACGCGAGAGCTTTCTCTGCTCTCTCGCCCAGATCGTTATTCATGTGCTTCGGAAGTCCGAGGACAATCCGCTCCACCTCATACTCACTGATCAGTGCTTCGATCCGCGCACAGGTCTTGCGCAGCTTATTCTCATCCTTCCTCCAGATCGTCTCAACCGCCTGTGCCGTGATCCCAAGGGGATCGCTCATAGCGACACCAACCGTCTTCGATCCGTAATCAAGCCCCATAATTCTCATATATTATTCTTCCCATCCGAAATGCTTGATATACGTCTTCAGCATCTCTTCTACTAACTCGTCCCGCTCCATCTTCATAATCAGGCTTCTGGCTCCATTGTAACTTGTGATATAAGTAGGATCTCCTGACATAATGTATCCTACGATCTGATTCACAGGATTATAGCCTTTCTCGCTCAGTGCTTCATACACGATCTCAAGAATATCTTTTGCCTGAATCTGCGGACCGCTTTCTACCTGAAAAAACTGTGTGTTGGTTAAATCTTTCATATACTCACGTCCTCTCGAAATACTTCAACTTTATTCTACATGAATCCATTATAAAATTCAATCAATTATTTGCGAACGATTTTCGATTTCTACATTTATTAACTGATTCGCAAGATTTTCTTCTGTTTTTCGTCCAACTTTCACATACTCTCTCGTATGCCCGATCTGCCAGGTCTCACCGTCACGCTGAATCTGTTCTTCCATCAGGACTTCCACTGTCTGTCCGATCAGGCGGTCTTCAAATGCCTTTTTATTCGCCTTGCCAAGTGCGATCAGTTCATTGCTCCGCTCTGTCTTCACCGGCTCCGGCACCTGATCCTTCATCTCGGCCGCTTTAGTGCCCTGACGTCTGGAATATTTGAAAATGTGCGTCTCATAGAAGTTCACTTTCTCCAAAAATGCCTTGGACTCCCGGAACTCTTCTTCCGTCTCACCCGGGAATCCTACGATCACATCCGTCGTAAGAGCCGGATGGTCAAATACTTCTCTTAACAGTTCGCATTTTTCATAATATTCTTCCGCTGTATATCTGCGGTTCATCCGCTTCAGAGTTGCATTGCATCCGCTCTGCAGAGACAAATGAAAATGCGGACACATCTTCGGAAGTGCGGCAATGCCCTCTGCAAATTCTCTGGTGATAATACGCGGTTCCAGTGATCCAAGGCGGATACGGAGGATTCCATCCACATGATGCACGGCACGGATCAGTTCCAGCAGATTCTCTCCGGTATCGATTCCGTAAGAGCTGAGATGAATTCCTGTAAGCACAATCTCCTGATAGCCATTGGCTGCAAGCGTCTGTACCTCTGCAAGCACGTCCTCCATCTTACGGCTGCGCACCCGTCCTCTTGCATACGGGATAATGCAATAAGAGCAGAACTGGTTGCATCCGTCCTGTACCTTTACATTGGCTCTGGTATGCTCTGCCTGTCTGGACACACGCATTTCCTCATATTCATGGGTATGTGCAATGTCGATCAGTTCTACCTGTGGTTCTTTTTCTTCTATTTTAGCAAAATGCTCATCCAGGATTGCGATGAGATCTTTCTTTTTATTATTACCGATGATAATGTCGATGCAGTCATCCGCTTTCGCGCCCTGCGCCTGCACATAGCAGCCCGCAGCCACAACTACCGCATTCGGATTCATTTTTCTGGCTCTGTGGAGCATCTGTCTGGATTTGCGGTCAGCCATATTGGTAACCGTACAGGTATTGATCACATACACATCTGCACCCTCTGCAAAAGGTACGATCTCATAACCATTCTGCTCCAGCATCTCCTGCATCGCCTCGGTCTCATAAGCATTCACCTTGCATCCAAGGTTATGAAGTGCTGCTTTTCTCATAATTAGTTTCTCCTTGACTTTTCTACTGACGCCTTTTAATATGTTAATAGAATGCCGGATGCAGATGGACAACATCCATATACCGCATCATTTCGGCAGTTCCGTACATACAAAAGGAGGTAACAAGAATGAAAACTGTACAGATTTCTTTCGATACAGATACTCTTGCAAAGGTGAAATCATTTGTCAATGAAGTCACCAAGTTTGATAATGAATTTGACCTGGTGTCCGGAAGATACGTCGTTGACGCCAAGTCTATCATGGGTATCTTCAGTCTCGACTTAACCAAGCCAATCACACTGAATATCCACACGGATGAGAACGTGGACAAGATCCTCGATGCTCTGAAGGAGTATCTGGTCTAGCATCCATTATCAGCTATTCATATGCATTTATCCACGAAGTGCGCCGTCTATGAACGACGCACTTCTATTACTTCTACGGTATCAATTGCCGTCTGAACAAACTCATCAATCTTCTCAGCAAGCTTCTCTTCTGACTTCTTGATAATATTGATATTCGGTTTGGTTACCGGATGTTTCGCTACAAAGATGGTACAGCAGTCCTCGAACGGCTGAATCGATGTCTCATAAGTTCCGATCTTCTCAGATACTTCTACGATCTCCTGCTTATCAAATCCGATCAGCGGACGATATACCGGAAGTGTGCATACTTCATTCGTAGCTGCAAGACTCTGCATGGTCTGACTTGCCACCTGTCCGATACTCTCACCTGTGATCAGTCCCAGACATCCGCTTTCTTCTGCAAAATGCTGTGCAATCTTCATCATATAACGGCGCATGATAATGGTCAGCTCGTCATGCGGACACTGATCGTAAATGTATAACTGGATATCCGTAAAATTAACCACATTTAACTTGATCGGTCCGGCATATCTTGCAACGATCGCTGCCAGATCTACAACCTTCTGCTTTGCGCGTTCGCTGGTGTACGGCGGTGCATGGAAGTAGGTCGCCTCCAGTCCCACGCCTCGCTTAGAGATCATGTAGCCTGCTACCGGACTGTCGATTCCGCCGGATAACAACAGCATTGCCTTTCCATTGGTTCCTACCGGCATTCCGCCAGGTCCCGGAATGATCTGTGAATAAATATAGATCTCATTACGTACTTCAATGCGAAGCAGTACATCCGGCTTGTGTACATCCACGCGGATCTCCGGAAATGCATCCAGCACTGCTTCTCCTACCTTGCAATTGATCTCCATAGAATTCAACGGATAGCTCTTTCTGCTTCTTCTTGCTTCTACCTTAAATGTGATATTCTTGTCCGGATACATTTCATCCATAAATGCAACCACATCTTTTTTCAACTGTTCGAATCCCTGATCTGCCTTGCGGACTACCGGGCAGATACCTACGAGGCCGAATACCGTCTGTAAGCGCTCAATCACTTCATCACTGTCATATGCACCTTCGCAGTCTACATAGATTCTTGCCTGCGACTTGTGTACTTCAAATTCTCCGTCCAGATCCTTGAGTGCATAGCGCACCTGACGCACCAGTGCATCTTCAAAGAGATGGCGATTCTTACCTTTAATTCCGATTTCTCCGTATTTTAATAAAAATGTCTGAAATGTCATAGTATTTCCTTTCTTAATGTCTCGTGTATCTTCTAAGCATCGGCACCAGCTCCTGCAGTGCCTGAAGCGTATATTCCATTTCTTCTTCCGTTGTCATCTCTGACATACTGAAGCGGATCGTCGCATCCAGATATTCCTTCTTTGCTCCGATTCCTTTCAGCACTCCGCTGATAGCAGGATGGTTCGATGCACAGGCTGAACCTGCGGATACGCAGATGCCTTTATCTTCCAGTGCATGCAGAAGCACTTCACTTCTTACACCTGCAAATCCCACACTGATAATATGCGGTGCACTGGTGTCATCGTAGAGTCCATGAACAACTGTATCCGGCATCTTCAGCACTTCTTCTACAAAATGTGCCTTCATCTGACGCATATGCTCTACTTTTTCCTCGAGATAATCATAGCACATAGATGCCGCCAGCGCCATGCCTGCGATTCCCGGCACATTATCCGTACCGGAACGCATGTTACGCTGCTGTCCGCCGCCATGTATGATTGGGCGAATCTTCACATGTTCATCGATATACAGGAAGCCGACGCCCTTCGGTCCATGGATCTTATGTCCACTGACCGACAGCATATCTACCTTCAGCTTCTTCGGGTAAATACGGTATTTACCAAATCCCTGTACTGCATCCACATGAAACAGAATATCTTTATTATAAGCCTTTACAATACTCGCAGCTTCCTGGATCGGCTGTACAGATCCCACTTCGTTATTCACATACATGATGGACACCAGAATCGTCTCCGGACACAATGCGTCCTGCAATGCATCAAGCTTCACTCTTCCGTAAGTATCCACCGGAAGATAGGTTACACGGTATCCTTCCTCTTCTTCCAGAAAACGCAGCGTATTAAGGATTGCCGGATGCTCGATTGACGATGCGATCAGATGCTTTCCTGCTCTCTTATTGGCTCTCGCTGCACCGATCAGTGCCCAGTTATCACTCTCTGTTCCTCCGGAGGTAAAGAAAATCTCCTTCTGCTGCACCTTAAGGATCTTAGCCAGCGTATCTTTTGCTTCTTTTATATATTGTTCCGATTCCACGCCACGGTAATGCATGGACGATGGATTACCGAAATCTTCACATAACACTTTGCGTACAAGATCACCAACTTCGTCGTACGCTCTGGTAGTACCTGAATTATCCAGATATACTTTCATGATCTGTTCCTTTCCATATTATCTCTTACTAATATTATCTCTCACTATAAATTATGATGTCCTGACGGAAATGGTTTCTTTTTAACCTTCCAAATGATACATCAGGATCGATAATGCTGTAAGTCCCGCAGTCTCAGTACGAAGGATCCGCTTACCAAGCGTAATCTCTGCTGCACCCGCTGCTTTTGCCTGCTCTACTTCTTCTTTCTCAAATCCGCCTTCCGGTCCGATGAAGATTCCCACAGACTGTCCCGGCTTCACAGACTCCATAATGCGCTTCGTCTGTTCCATTCCCTCAGCAAGCTCATAAGGTATCATGACCATATCCAGTTCTTTCGACAACGTCAGCGCTTCATCGTACTTCAGCACACTTCCGACCTTCGGTACGATGCCTCTGCCGGACTGTTTGGCTGCACTTCTTGCAATCTCGCCCCAGCGCTCAACCTTCTTTGCCGCCTTTTTATCATCCAGACGCACAACACATCGCTTCATAGCTACCGGAACGATCTTGTATACACCAAGTTCTACCGCTTTCTGCACGATCAGTTCCATCTTGTCCCCTTTCGGCAGACCCTGAAACAGATAGATCTTAGACGGTAATTCCGTATCTACAGTCTCTTCTTCCAGAATTGTAAGAACTGCCTTCGCATCCTCGTATCTGTCCACCTGACAGATATAATGGTGATTATTGCCATCACTGACTCCAAGCTTCTCACCCGGACGCATCCGGAGTACATTCTTCATATGATTCACGTCAGTTCCTTCTATGTAAATCTGTTCTCCCTGTACCTGATCTGATGTCACAAAAAACTGCTGCATGACTTCCTCCCGCTCTCCACTGTATGGTTAATTCTTTCTCGCAGTTACGGATACCCATTCACCCTGATGGTTCACTTCCAGCACTTCAAGACCTGCTGCCTTCACTGCCTCGACTACAGTTTCTTCTTTTTCTTCTATAATACCACTTGTAATGTAGATTCCGCCTGTCTTCAGATGATTCAGAATCACAGGAGTAAGCGGCACCAGTACATCCGCAAGAATATTCGCAGCTACGATATCATAACGGTCATACCCAACCTGATCCTGTACCTCTTTATCATCGATAATATTACCGATCATCACACGGTACTGGTCACGGCTGATTCCATTTACTTCCATGTTCTCATGTGTCGCATCGATCGCACACGGATCCAGATCTGTACCTGTCGAATGCTTAGCGCCAAACTTCAGTGCCAGCATTCCCAGAATACCGCTTCCGCATCCCACATCCAGAATCTCTGTATCTGCTGTCACATATTTTTTAATCTGACGGATGCAGAGCTGTGTTGTCTCATGCATACCCGTACCAAATGCTGTACCCGGATCGATATGGATGATCATCTTATCCTCATCCTCCGGCTGTACATCTTCCCATGACGGAATGATCAGCACATCATCAATCGTAAACTGATGGAAATACTGTTTCCAGTTATTCACCCAGTCCACATCCTCTGTCTGGGATTCTTCGATCTCCATACTTCCAACATTCACATAAGTTCCAATCTCTTTTAGTTCCTCACGGACTGCCTGAAGCATCTTGTCCTTATCTTCATCCTCTTCCAGATAGAAGCTGATGCAAGCCACGCCATCATCCACATCAATCTCCGGCAGGATGTCCACAAACATCTGCTCTTTTTCTCTCTGTGTAAGCGGGATCTTATCTTCCACCTCCACACCCTGTACGCCAAGATCCATCAGACTGCTGCAGACAATATCCTCTGCCTCTGTTGTTGTTTTAATTCTGAATTTATTCCATTTCATATGCTATTCCACCTTTTCATACATATACGCAAACTATTTTTATAGTAACATATTCTTTACAAATGTGTAAATACACCCCGCGTATATTTAGCTACATTTCATAAAAGCATCTACAAAAACCACAGGTTCATGTCTACATTTCCATCAATCCCAGGTACCTGACCGGTCTCTGTGTACTGCCACATGGAGATTTCATACGGGCACTGCGGTAACGGTTCATAATCTGCATACCACTTCTCATAGTCCGTAAGCCTCGTGAGATCCAGTGTAAATGCCATCCATTTCATATTGGCATAGATCATCGTCTCGTAGCCTGCCGCTTTCACCGCATCGCAGAATGTAATACAGTGATTGGTAAATGCTTTGCCATCCAGATTGTCCGTTCTAGCCGTATCATTCTTAATCTCTTCTGTGTCGAACACCACAGGACCTTTGATATCATAATCCTGAATCCGTTCCAGTACAAACTGCGCCTCTTCTTCGGCTTCCGCCTGATTGACCGCCTGCGAGAAAAAATACACGCCCACATCCAGACCTGCTGCCAGCGCGCCTTCTACATGACTCCGGAACATACTGTCCTCCACAAGCTTCCCTGCTTCCCCATATCCACGGTATCCCAGACGCACGATCACAAAGTCTATGCCATAATCTTTCACCTGCTGCCAGTCCACTTCCGGCTGATACTCCGACACATCGATTCCCAGTCTGGACGCGTTCTCTCCATCCTCGTTCAGATAGAACTTCTTGCCATTTTCATCCTCAATCCTCGTCAGATCCTGCTTGATCAGTGGAATATCCAACAATTCTGCCTCGTATTCATTACCCAGTACATCCACAAATTTGTATGTATCTGTATCGCCTTCTATTTCCACGCCTTCCGTCTTTTTCTCGTCACTCTGTTCTTCCTTGCCGCCACAGCTGCATACCAGTGTCACTGCCAGTACCATTATCAGCACTATTTGAATTTCGTGTCTTTTTTTCATTCTTCTCACACTCTCTATTTCACACTACACACATGCAGACATCCATCCTGCACCCGGAACTTTATCTGCATACCGGCATAGTCCATACCATAGATACGCTCCGGGTCTTCCTGATAAGATGGTCTTGGGTCCTGCGCCAAAATCTGTCTCAGCACTGTTCTTTGTTCTTCCGGCACATGCATTTCCAGATCTCCGTCAAATGTTACCGCTAATCCATCATTCTTATGCTGCTCCGCAAATCCACCTGCTGCGCCCTCCTTGCAGTCTGCGTATGGAAGATACGGCTTCACATCATAAATCGGCGTGCCGTCCATCATATCCACACCTTCTACAATAAGTACCGTTCCTTCTGTCTCCGTATCACAGATTTCCACAAGACGGACACACGACAATCCAATCGGATTCGGACGAAACGGAGATCTTGTGGCAAATACGCCCATCTTCGTATTCCCCCCAAGTCTCGGCGGACGCACAGTCGCATGCCAGTTCTTCTGCTTTACTTCTGAGAACCCCCAGATCAGCCACAGATGACTGTAAGCCTCCAGTCCGCGCAATGCATCCTTAGACCGATACTCCGGTTCAAACACGATTTTGCCTCTCGTCTCCGCCAGCCCGCTTTGCCTTGGCACACCGAATTTTTCCGGAAAGTCCGTGCGGATCACGGCAATCTTCTTTAATATCAAATCTTCTGAATCTTTCTGCATAATGCTCTCCTGATCTATCCTTCTTCCGCCAGTTTCTTCCGTATCATGGCAATCTCTTCCTTGTGGCCGGCATCGTCAAACGGCGTCTCCAGATAAAATGGTAAATCCCGTAATTTGGGATGCTTTAATACATTTAACAGTGCCTCCATGCCAATCTCACCTTCTCCGATCGGCGCATGGCGATCCTTGTGTGAGCCAAACGGCATCATACTGTCATTCAGATGAATTGCCCGTAACAGTTCTAATCCAAGTACACGGTCAAATTCCTTCAGTACGCCTTCCAGATCATGGACAATATCGTATCCTGCTGCGAACACATGGCAGGTATCCAGGCACACTCCGATCTTCTCCGGATGCTTCACGCCATCGCGGATTGCTTTCAGTTCCTCGAATGTCACGCCAATCTCCGTCCCCTTGCCGCTCATCGTTTCCAACAGCACCATAATATTCTGATCCGCAGTCACTGCCTGATCCAGTCCCCGGATAATATTCTGAATGCCGGCTTCGGTACCGATCCCTGTATGGCTGCCCGGATGAAAGACCAGATTCTCAATTCCAAGTTCATCCATACGGCTAATGTCTTCCCTGATCACCATGCTGGCGAATTCATAGGTCTTCTCCGTGGCACTTGCCAGGTTCATCGTATACGGCGCATGAGCAAGGATTGGTCCAAAATGATGTTCCGTTCGTATCTGCTGAAAACGTTCTATCTCTTCTGATGTATATGTCTTATAATTCGATCCCCGCGGATTACGGCTGAAGATCTGCATGGTATTAGCTTCCATTTTGACAACATTTTCAGCAGTCTTCGCAATGCCTCCGGCAATCGACATGTGTGTTCCTATTGTAAGCATTATTTTTTCCTCCTACTTATTACAATAACATTTTTGCCGTCCGGCTGCCACACAAAAAAGGAACCACAAAACAGTGATTCCTTTCCATAAATGTTAATAATATCAAAAGTTGTTAATCCTACAAACTATCCTTACAGGAATTTCCTCAGTTTTTTCATAAAGCTCTCCTCGCACCTGATAATCTTCGCTGCAAGATCTGATGCTTCCGCAGACGCTTCCGGGTTCTGGTTTCTGCTCTCGCTGATGGACTGAATGCCCATATTACAGCCATCCATCAGAAGCTTTGCAATCTGACAGTTGCCGCCATTCATCATAATCTTCACATCCATGGTGATATGCGCAAATGCCTCCTGTACCATTCCCGGCTCCTTCTCATGTTCTCCTGCCTTACGGAGCAGATCACCCGCTTTCTTCTCCAGTCGCTCATGCTCATCCTTCGCCTCCAGTATGATATGTTCCAGTATCTCATCCTCGGTATACTCCAGAATCTGATTGATACTGTTCAGCGCCATCTTGCACCCGGAGCTGCATTCCTTTAACAGGCGTATGCTCTGTTCTTCTTTCATCGTTCCATCCATTGCTGATCCTTCTTTCTTTTTTTAGATCAGCATGTGCATTTTTCGATTATTTATTCGCAACATATACAATTCCGAATGCTCCCGGTCCGATATGGCTTCCAACCGTCGGTCCGATCTCTCTGGTCTTGATCTTACCGAAATCCAGGCCGTTTTTCTGCAATGTCTGAATAAATGAAATACAGTTCTTTTTATCCGCAGAATACAGGAAATACACCGAATAATTCTCATCCGGCATCTCTGCCTCGACATATTTTATAATCTGACGGAACACATTTTTATTACCACGCTGTTTTCCGCATACTGCCACTTTTCCTTCTTCATCTATGGTAACAATCGGTTTGATTCCAGCCAGTCTTCCGAGACTTGCCGCTGTTTTGGAAATCCGTCCGCCTTTCTGCAGATATTCCAGCGTATCAAGTCCTGCAAAAAGACGCACTCTCGCTTTTAACTCATCTAACTCTTCTGCAATCTCTTTTGCACTCTTCCCCTGATCGCGCATTCTGACTGCCCGGTCCACTAACAACCGAATTCCAAGTGTGGCTGATTTGCTATCCACAATATACACGCCCTCGTGCTCTGCTATATTCTTTGCGATTGCAGCACTCTGAACCGTACCACTAAGTGCACTGGAAATCAGGATTGCCACAACATCATCACCATTCTCCTTTGCTGCTTCAAAGCATTCAGCAAATTTTGCCGGAGACGGCTGTGAAGTCTTTGGAAATTCTTTTTCATTTACCAGTTTCACAAAAAACTCTTCCTTGGTAAGATCCACACCGTCTGTATACTGCTCATTTCCAAATGTTACTGTCATTGGGATACAGGTAATCTGTCTTTTTTCAATCTCTTTCGCCGAAAAATCAGCCGTAGAATCTACAATAATCTGAACTGCCATAGTTAATCCTCTTCTTTCTTAAACTCTTTCTGAATCTGTGTTTATTACAAATATTGATTTCATTTAAAGTTACTTGCAAATAGATGTTGAAACATCAACATGACTATGCTACTATATCAGATAGTTGTTGATAAATCAACTACTTTTTATTAAAGTGAAATGAGGAAGAATTATGACCGATAGTTTTGAATTACTGACCGGAGGCATTACCAGCGTCTACAAAAGCATACAGAAGATCAAGAAGCTTTCTATGAATGAGATTGGTCTGAAAGGCGTGCATGTGATGTGCATCTACTATTTATATACCACACCGGAAGGGCTGACCGCTGCTGAACTGTGCAGCAGATGCCGTGAGGACAAAGCTGCGATTTCCCGTATCCTGTCGGAACTGGAAGGCTTTGACATGATCACCTACCGGCAAACTGCCTCACAGGAGGGCAGAAAGTACCGCGCAAAGGCAGTGCTTACCGACAAAGGGCATGCCTACGCCAGGCAGGTCTCTGAACTGATCCGCCAGGCAGTGGACGCTGGGCGCAACGGACTTACTATGGAAGAAACCAAGACATTTTACCGGGTACTTTATCACATTTCCGACAATCTGGAACAACTGATCACTGTACTCGAAGAGAAAGGATAAAAATATGAACATATTCAAAAAGATCTACTGTCGAGTATTTCAGGCAGCATTCCGGTTAGCACTGCCAGTGCTGCCCTACCGCAAACCACAGATTGTAGGAAGCGTCCGTGAACTTCCGGATGTGATCCGGGGCAATCATTCATCATGCGTGCTGATCGTCACTGATGCCTCTATCCGGAGTCTCGGTCTGACCAAACGACTGGAGCAGACGCTGGAACGCGCCGCCATTCCATTTGTCATCTACGATGGAACTGTTGCTAATCCTACTACTGTCAATGTAGCCGAAGCTCTCGAGCTGTACCGTGATCATGCCTGTGATGCGATCATCGGTTTCGGCGGAGGCTCCAGCATGGACTGTGCCAAAGCCGTTGGTGCGTGCATTGCCCGCCCAAACAAGACACTGGCGCAGATGAAAGGCATCCTGAAGGTGCGTAAGAAACTGCCGTTACTCATTGCCATTCCTACTACTGCCGGAACCGGAAGTGAGACAACGCTCGCCGCTGTCATCACGGATGCCGAAACCCGTCATAAATACGCGATCAACGACTTTCCGCTGATTCCACGCTATGCTGTACTCGATCCGAAAGTCACATTAAGCCTCCCACCATCCATTACAGCAACAACCGGAATGGACGCACTGACACACGCCATAGAAGCATACATCGGGCGATCCACTACCTATCACACCAGACGGGACGCGCTGCATGCTGTACAGCTGATCTTTGAAAATATTGATACAGTCTACACCGATGGCAGAAATGTCAATGCACGTCGCGATATGCTCCACGCATCCTTCTATGCCGGATGTGCATTTACCAAATCCTATGTCGGCTACGTCCATGCCGTTGCCCATTCTCTGGGCGGTGAATATAACGTGCCACACGGACTTGCCAATGCCGTAATCCTGCCAATGGTACTGGAATCATATGGTAAATGTATCCACAAAAAATTACATAAACTCGCTATCGCCGCCGGTATTGCTGACAAAAAAACGTCCGATGCCGAAGCCGCTGAACGTTTCATAAACACGATCAAGGATATGAAACACAGATTCAATATTCCCGACACAATCCCAGAGATTAAGCCGGAAGATATACCGCGTCTCGCCCGGTATGCAGACAAAGAAGCGAATCCGCTATACCCGGTCCCTGTACTGATGAATGCTTCGGAACTTGAAGTATTTTATGAATCATTGATGAATACAAGCGTTTTGTGATTTTTTTCTTGCACAGAAGCCTCTCTTCCTTTATTGTAGATGGATAGGATTTTATCCATAGAAGGAAGAGAGGTTTTTTTATGAGTAACAATTCACATCATCATAAGCGTGGCAGTTTTACCGGCTCGCTGGGCTTCGTTATGGCTGCAGCCGGAAGTGCTGTAGGTCTTGGAAATATCTGGCGTTTCCCTTATCTGGCAGCTAAGAATGGCGGAGGTACATTTATCTTTGTATACATCATCCTGGCGCTGACCTTTGGTTTTACTCTGCTGATCACTGAGATCTCCATGGGACGTAATACCAAGCAGGGACCGCTTACCGCTTACGGTCTGCTGAATAAGAAATTCGCGCCGACAGGTTTCCTGGCATGGATGGTGCCGGTCATCATTCTGCCTTACTACTGCACCATCGGCGGTTGGGTACTGAAGTATCTGTTTGCATTCCTTACCGGAGACGGTATGAACGCGGCAGCCGATGGTTATTTTACCGGTCATATTACCAGCCAGTGGTCACCGATTATCTGGATGATCATTTACATGGGGCTGACCGCATTTGTCGTAATCAGTGGTGTTAATAAGGGTATTGAGAAATACAGCCGTATTCTGATGCCGATCCTGATCGTGCTGATCATCGGTATCTCTATTTTCTCACTGACTCTGCACCACACTGACGCAGACGGTGTCACACGTACCGGATTAGAGGGACTTAAGATCTATCTGGTACCGAACTTTGACGGTATGACAGTGAAAGGATTTTTCCTGCTTCTGATGGATGCGATCGGACAGCTGTTCTTCTCCATCAGTGTTGCTATGGGTATCATGATCACCTACGGTTCTTACGTAAAGGACGACGTTAACCTGATGTCATCGATTAACCAGATCGAGTTCTTCGACACACTGGTTGCACTCCTTGCAGGTCTGATGATCATTCCGGCAATCTTCACTTTCTCAGGTATCGAAGGCATGTCCGCCGGACCGGGACTGATGTTCGTATCACTGCCTAAGGTATTTGCAGCTATGGGGAAAGCAGGTATTGCGATCGGCATCCTGTTCTTCGTAACCGTTACATTCGCAGCGATCACTTCATCTGTATCTGTCATGGAATCCATCGTTGCAGGTCTGATGGACAAATGGCACTTCTCACGTAAGAAGAGTGTCGCTTTTACACTGGTCTACGCTGTGATCGTTGGTATCATCGTTTGTCTGGGATACAATGTCCTCTACTTCGAGCTTCCACTGCCAAACGGCTCTGTAGCTCAGGTTCTGGATGTGCTGGATTACCTCAGCAATATGATCATGATGCCGATCGTTGCGATTTCAACCTGTATCTTGGTTGGCTGGATACTAAAACCAGACTTTGTCATCAATGAAGTAACCAAGAGCGGTGCAAAGTTCAGTCGTAAAGGTCTGTACATCGTCATGGTAAAATACGTAACCCCAATTCTGCTGTGTTTCTTATTACTGCAGTCACTGGGTATTCTGTAAGTTTTAGAACTATAAGTGCAAAAAAGGAAGAAATCACATTCTGCGTTGTGATTTCTTCCTTTTTAGCTTTATACTCCTTCCAGCGTAAATGGTGGGATGAAACTTTCTTCTGCCGTATCTCCCTCCTGAATATACGCGCATTCTACACCGAGGTCTATGGCATAATCCACCAGCTCATCGTATTCCTCTTCCGTCACTTTTCTTCCAAGTTCCGGATATTTCATTTTATCCAAAGTATCTAACGGTGTATACTGATTCATCAGGCTCATATAAACAGAATCGCCGTAAGTCTCATAGAGATGCTGCACAATCCTTTTCGCCGCCTTGAGTTCTCCCGGAAGAAGCAGATGCCGTACGATCACGCCCTTCTGAATCTTTCCGCTCTCATCAAATCTGCATACACCTGTCTGCCGGTACATTTCAGCAATCACCTTTTTTACAGTCTCCGGATAATCCGTTGCCTTAGAATACCGTCCCGCCTGCTCGCTGTCCCAGTATTTAAAATCCGGCAGATACACATCAATCCAGCCATTCAGCATCGCAAGTGTCTGCTCTGACTCATAGCCTCCGGTATTATAAATAACCGGAAGCCGTAACCCACTCTTCTTCGCCATTTTTAATGCTTCAGTGATCTGCGGCACAAAATGCGTCGGTGTTACCAGATTGATATTATTCGCTCCCTTTTGTTGTAATTCCAGGAATATCTCTGCAAGCCTTGACACGGTAATCTCTTTACCCGTCTCACTTCGAGACAGATCATAATTCTGACAGTACACACACCTGAGATTGCATCCCGTAAAGAAAACAGTTCCCGATCCTTCCTCTCCGGAAATGCACGGTTCTTCCCACATATGTAACGCTGCTCTCGCCACACGCAGCTTGTCTGTTTCCTGACAGAATCCTCTTTCTCCATTTTCCCGCCTGACTTGGCAATGTCGCGGGCACAATACACAACCTTCCATGTTATCTCTTACAGCACTTCTTCATATATACAACGCTGGCTGCCAGAGATACGACCACGATAATCAGATAAATCGCAAATGCCATCTGCGTCTTCACACGCATACTGACAGCAGATGCAATACCAATCACCAGAAATGCAACGCCGTACCCTTTCTGTGCCTTCTTCATATCATAGAGCTTATTACGCTGTGCTGCGTCTTTATCATTTAAAAGCACATCTCCTCTTCCTGTCAGCATCATAACCCCAACGATCAAACAGCCGATCGTAATAATCAGATCAAATGTTTCCATACGTTTCTTCCTTTCGTTTTATCCTGTCATCTCATAACACAATTTCACAATATTTTTATGATAACGAATACACCTGCATTTGTCAAATAATGCAGTATCCCAAAAAATATTTTGCCATTCAATTATTTTGAATATCAAATCTATTGACGTAGTATCAATTACCGCTTATAATGTTTTTAGTTTCTAAATAAAAAATCATTAATTGAAGGAGATTCGTATGAATTCTATTATAATCGTCGCTGAGACCGGTTCTGATATAACACCGGAATTAGCCACTAAATACAATATTACTTTAGTGCCAATGCACGTTACTTTTGATAACCACACTATGGATGATGGTTCTTTCCCGGTTCAGAAAATCTGTGATTATTACAAAGAAACCGGTAAGCTTCCAAGAACAAGTGGGTGTTCCCCGGATGATTTCATACAGGTATTTGATAGCATCCACACTTCGCATCCGGATGCCCAAATTCTTTATCTGGCCTATTCTTCTGTCACCACCTGTTCTTATCAAAGCGCTGTCATCGCATCCGAGGACCGCGATTACGTGACAATGTTAGATACCAAGCAGGTATCCATCGGGCAGGCAGCTATTGTAATCGCCATTGCTGAATTGTTACAAGCGAATCCACAAATGACTCTTTCTGAAGCTGTGGCTGCTTCACAAGCACTCTCTGCCCGCACCAGAATGTGTTTTCTTCCTGACAACCTGGAATTTCTGAAAGCAGGAGGTCGCGTCAGCAACACAGTCTGCCTGGGAAGCCGTATTCTACACATCCATCCATGTATCGAGATTCTATACGGCAAACTGGTTGCCACTAAGAAGTATCGTGGCAAAATGAAAAAAATTGCCCGGCAACTGATTTTAGACTATGCAGAGAATTATAACCTCGACCGCAGCACTCTGTGGTTTGTCTGCACTGTCGGTCTCTCCGATGATGTGCAGATAATTGCAGAAGAAACTGCAAAAGAATGCGGATTCCAAAAGATTCAATGGCTGCAGGCAAACGGTGTTATTACAACACATGGGGGACCGGCTGCATTTGGATTGGCAGGATTTACAGAATAGTAATTGCACATTGTTCCGAATAGGCGTAAACTGAATCTTATATAATGATGCCAGGGTTAAAAGTCTAAATCCACATGAGCATGTTCATAAGCGGATGAAAGACTTTGAAACCCGCCAACATCTACAATACAAGGAGGATTCTTTTATGAGTTTGAATAATACGCCGTCCGGTGAACGTGTACATATCGGTCTGTTCGGCAAACGGAACGCAGGCAAATCCAGCATCATCAACGCTGTTACCGGACAGAATCTGGCAATTGTCTCCGATATCGAAGGCACCACCACTGATCCCGTTTTAAAATCCATGGAATTACTGCCGCTTGGTCCGGTCGTAATCATCGATACGCCTGGACTGGACGACATTGGAGAACTGGGTAAACTCCGCATCCGCAAAGCATATCAGATGCTGAACAAAACAGATATCGCGCTGCTTGTAATCGACAGCAGCTCCGGAATCACGGATGAAGATCTGCGCATTTTGAAACAGATTCAGAAAAAAAGTATTCCTTACCTTGTCGTTCTGAATAAATGTGAACTAACCGAAGATTCTGATGTCCTGACAAACGCACTCGCTGTCTGTCAGACCGATTCCAATCATGTTATCTCAGTAAGTGCAGAGAAAAAAATCCATATTCACGAATTAAAAGAACGCATTGCAGCTCTCGCTCCGGTACAGGATTCTGACCGTAGGATTGTCGGCGATCTGATCCATCCGTCAGACTTTATCGTACTGGTTGTCCCTGTCGATAAAGCTGCGCCAAAAGGACGTCTGATTCTACCGCAACAGCAGACCATCCGGGATATTCTGGATTCCAGAGCGGTGTCGATCGTTGTTCAGGATACCGAACTGAAAGAAACATTAGACTCACTCGGACGAAACCCCTCTCTCGTCATTACCGACAGCCAGGTCTTCGGCCGCGTTGCCAAAGATACCCCTCGTGATATACCGATGACATCCTTCTCGATCCTCTTCGCCCGATATAAAGGTAATCTGAAAAGTCTGGTAAATGGAGCACAGGCAATCGATAACCTGAAAGACGGTGACAAGGTGCTGATCTCCGAAGGCTGTACCCACCACAGACAATGCGGTGACATCGGTACAGAAAAGCTTCCAAACTGGCTGAAACAGCACACGGGAAAAAATCTCACTTACGAATTCACCAGCGGAACAGAATTCCCGCTGGAGCTTGACCCGTATAAGCTGATCATCCATTGTGGCGGCTGTATGTTAAATGAGCGGGAAATGAAATACCGCATGAAATGCGCTGAGGATGCCGGAATCCCGATGACCAATTACGGCACCGCGATCGCACACATGCACGGAATACTGGAGCGGAGTCTGGAGGTATTCCAAAAAGAATTATCCTAACATATTTCCGCTTATTGCACACAAAAAGAATTCACAGAGCAAATCTTTTACTCCGTGAATTCTTTTTTATCTGTCATATGCATTGACATACACAAATTCTTCATTCTCCCGTTCCATCTGATATCCTGCGTCAAGCACTGCATCTACAAAGTCCTGTCCGCCCGGCTCTATCGCGGTCAGACGCATGTCCAGCGCTTCTTCCACCTGCTGTACGGTCATGTCATCCAGGAACACTTCTTCTCCTGTACGCAGCATATTCGATGGAATAAGAAGTGTCTCACCAAGATCCACTCCCTGCTCTTTATATTTCAGCAGCTGCTTTACCAGATCCTGTCCTGTAATCAGACCGGATACGGTAATCGTCTCTCCAAAGAAATCATTACGGATTGCATACACATGAACTGTGAGTCCCGGATGCAACTTCATCAGACGCTCTGCGAACTGACAGATGGTCGGATACGTCAGCTTACCGGTAGCGATCGTCAGTGTCCGCTCCATCGGCTTTCCTTCCAGATGCTTTACCGCCTCTTCAAATTCTTCGATAAAGAGACGCATCATACCCACACCATTTTCCAGCTGAATATATCCGTCATACCGCTCTTCTTCCGGAAAATCGCGTTCTGCGGTGATATACCACTCATCACTGGCATGAATGAAATGAAGTCCGTATTCCTCATAGAACTTCTTCTGATAGCTCTCGATCAGGTCGATCACTTCTCCCGCTTCTTCCTTCGTATACAATTCCAATGGATATAGGTTCTCTCTGTATTTGGTAATACCTGCCGGCACTGCCGATACACTCCGCATAAACGGAAGGTATTTCGACAGATCCTCAATACTTCTTCTAAGCTCCTCTCCATCATTGACGCCCTTACAGCATACAATCTGACCATTCATTTCCACATGCCCTTCGTACAACTGATCAAGAAACTTCAGTTTGTCACCTGCAAAACGGTTATGGAGCATCTTGCATCGAAGCTCCGGATTCGTACTCTGCACGGAAATGTTGATCGGTGCAAGCTGCATGTGGATAATGCGCTCCACATCTTTCTCCGACATATTCGTAAGCGTGATATAGTTACCCTGTAAGAATGATAATCTGGAATCATCATCCTTAAAATACAAAGTCTCACGCATACCCGGCGGCATCTGATCAATAAAGCAGAAAATACACTTGTTACTGCAGGATCTGTAATCGCTCATCAGTCCATTGTCAAACTCGATTCCCAGATCATCATCGTAATCCTTATCGATCTCAAGCAGCCATTCTTCTCCGTCTGCCTTGCGAATCAGTACTTCAATATAATCATCTTTTATATAGTAACGGTAATCAAATACATCCCCGATGTCCTGCTTATTAATCCTGAGCAGCACATCGCCCGGCTCAATTCCCATCTCTTCGGCAATCGACCCCGGATAGACTTCTTTGATCAAATGTTCATTCTTCTTCAACTTACTCTCCTTGTTTGATCGCATTGATAATGCGGTTCACCAGTCCCACTCTGTGGAATGGTGTCATCAGATAAAATCCGTCTGCCGCTTTGCGCAGCGCCTCAGCAATATCCACACACAATGCAACCGCTGTATCTTCCGCTTCCTCCCGGCTCATCTCAGGATCATAGCGGTTCAAAATCTCATCATTCACATGGATGCCCGGCATCTCATTCTTCATAAAGAGCGCATTACGGTAGCTGACTAACGGCATCAGACCGCAGATAATCTTTGCTCCCGTCATCTCCTTTAACTCAATCACTCTCTGCACATCTTCCTCTGAAAAGATCGGCTGAGTCAGGAAATATGCGCATCCTGCTTCCATTTTCTTCCGCATTCTTCCTGCAATCGCACGAATATTATTGCCGGCGTAATTCAGTGCACCGCCATAATACACCGGCTGTTCCGGGAATATCTCTTCATTCATATGCTGCAGATATTCCATAAAACGGATCGAATTTACATCAAATACGCCCGTGATCTTACCTCGGTTGTCAGGTCCTACCGGATCTCCGGTGATCACAAGAAAATCACGGATGCCATTGGCATGTGCACCGAGTACCTCAGAGCGGAGTCCGATCAGATTGCGGTCACGCATAGCCACATGCGGCATTACAGAAATATCTGTCAGACGCTTGGCATACACTGCCAGCAGTGCTGCATCTGCTCTGGATCTTGCCAACGGCGAATCGGATACCGTTATCATGTCCACTCCATTTTCCTTTAATGCATAGACACCTTTTGTGAATTTATCCATCTGTGCATCAAACGGTGCATCCAGCTCCACTACAAATACCTTCTCGCCACGCTCTAACTTGCTGATAAAATCGGTAGGTGACGCATTCGTTACTTTCTCTCCGTCCGGCTGTTCTTCTACAACCACCTTTTCCTGCGGTACCTGTCCATCAATCGCCTTTTTCAGTGCTGCAATATGCTCCGGTGTTGTACCGCAACATCCACCCACAATATTAACTCCAAGCGGAAGCATACGTTCCATCTGTTTCGCATAATAATTCGGGTCATCCCCATAGTGCATTCTGCCGCGAAGTTCCTGCTGATATCCGGCATTCGGAAGCACGCTTAACATACATTCCGTTGGAAATGTCTGCTTCTCCAGAAGCTTGCGCAGATGCGCTGCACCAACGCCGCAGTTAAATCCAAAGACATCCACAGTCTCCATCCGGCTCATCTTATCGATGATCTCTTTCATTCCAAAACCGTACTGTGTATATCCGGATGGATTCATTGAAAACTGAACAATTACCACTGCATCTTTGCACTGACCCTTACAATATTCTGACAGTGGCTGGATCCATTTCAACTCCAGCATCGTCTCAAACACAAAAATGCGGATACCTTCTGCCAACATTGTATCAATCAAAAACTGATATTCTTTCAATGTATTCTCATCATCTTCTGTTACTGTCTGGCGGATTGGTCCGATCGAAGCAGCAATTTCCACTTCACGGCCAGATTCTGTTACCGCCCGTCTCGCACATGCGATCGCTGCATGAATTACTTTTTCGCGTTCCTTCTGTTCCGGAAACATCAGATGATTCACCGCAAATGTATTGGTACGGATCAGTTGTGCTCCCGCTTCGATATACTCTTTATGTATTGCAGTAATCTCTTCCGGATGTACAAGATTCGCCTCTTCTGCCTCCAGCTCCGTGCCATACTGCTGATTATAATAAGTGCCCATGGCACCATCCATCAAAAAAATGTGATCTTTTATCTTATCTAATAATCCCATCGTCGTTCTCCCATTCTGTCACATTATATTTCATAATAACATATTTTCCAGATTATCAAAAGAGCTGTGCACGAATTTGAACTGCTCCCCGTCAAGTAGACAATTGAAAAAATATAAATTTTTCCTGCC
>CAVAVU010000059.1:0-18411 GCA_963592205.1 bacterium | reverse complement strand
TCTCAATACTGCTTTTTCGTTTGCACCACCTTCGATTCTTTCCTTAACGATTTGTTAAGTTTCTATTTTTTAAATTATATCAAATTCTACATGCTTCCGCAATCAAACAACGCATCTAACACTATCTGTTTCTAAGAATCTTAAAATTTTGTTATATACATTTTTTAATTTTAGATATATAATATAATTACATTGTGCTTAATGAATATATTTACATTCAAAGAAAGGAATGTCTATGAATGCAGGATACGTTCGTCTCTCCAGAGACGATGATAAAAGGAATTATGTTTCCATAGAGAATCAGAAGCTGATTATCAACCAGTATGCAGCAGATCATGGTGTGGTTATTGACCGCTGGTATGAAGATGATGGCATTTCCGGCTATATCTTTGACAGACCGGGATTTCAGCAGATGATGGCTGATCTGGATAAAGATATTGATACTGTATATGTCAAAGACT
This sequence comes from bacterium, assembly GCA_963592205.1. Classification (GTDB taxonomy): domain Bacteria; phylum Bacillota; class Clostridia; order Lachnospirales; family Lachnospiraceae; genus Claveliimonas. Next base: position 17,950 of record CAVAVU010000059.1, on the reverse strand, counting down.
TTTCACGCCTTGGCAGACATAATGCAAAGGTGCTGTTGCTTCTGGATGAATTTCAGGAACGTGGAAAACATCTGGTTGTGATTGATGATAATTACGATTCTATGAATTCCAGTGACGATACGATTGGTATTAAAACGTGGTTTAATGAGCGATATGTTAAAGACACCAGTAAAAAAATCAAACGTGCCATAGGTGCCAGACAGAAAGAAGGAACACTGATTACCAGACCACCGTTTGGGTATTGCCGTAATGAAAAGGATAAGACTGTTCTGGAAATTGTACCAAAAGAAGCAGAATACATTAAGCAAATTTATGACTTATATCTTTCCGGTTCCGGCTACCGCAAGATTGCCACATATTTAACCGAACATGGGGCACCTACTCCATCTATGATACAGCGTGAACGTGAAATAGAAGAAGGCAGATTGTCCAAAAGACAGGTAGCTTCTAAATGGTCTGATGCTATGGTAAAAGAGATTCTGGATAATGATTTTTACATTGGTACCTTTCGCCTGAAAAAACGTACAAGGAATACGGTTCATGGCAAAGATAAACGTGTGCCAAAGGAAGAACAATGTATTTTTGAGAATCATCACCCGGCAATTATTGATAAGGCTACTTTTACTCTGGTACAGGAATTAAAGGAAAAACGCAACCGTACCAATTATCGGGGAAGTCGGGGACAATGGTTAGGTTCAGAAATTCCGAATCCTTTTGGCAGTTGTCTGTTCTGTAAGGACTGTGGTAGCCGCCTCACGCCAATCAAACGCCAGACTTCCAGCAGGGAACGGAAATATTACATCTGCACTACTTATAATACCAAAGGCAGACGTTATTGTTCCAAGGCACATTTAATTGAAGAAGACGACCTGATGGAAGATGTTCTGACCTATATCAAAATGTGCCGAAATGCTCTCTGTGAAGTTATTTCCACTTATGATTTAAAGGATTTTGAAGCAGAAAAGAAAACAATAGAGGAAAAACGGCAGGAACTACACACAGCTATCAATGAGAGAAAAAGTCAACTGAAAGTTCTGCTTACTCAGAAAGTAAAAGATCTTGCGGTCGCTGCGGGAAATGAAGATTTAATCAACGAGACTTACGATTCTATGCAGAAGGATTTGTTTGCTCAGATTCATGGATTGGAAATGCAGATTAAGGAACTGAATGAAACTGCCATAGAAACGCCGGATGTAAAGGATAAACTGAAGAATGCTCTTGAAGTGGTAGATAAAATCATTGCTGGTGGAAGTCTTGACCGAAGAGATATTGAACTTCTGATTGAAAAAATCGTAGTGGACGAAGACGGGATGCCAGAAATCACATTAAAATATGGATTATCCAATCTGATCCGTTACAGTCCTGCCGATGAAATGAACCGCAAAGAAAATACCATTATTGCCATTGTGATGAAACTGATTGTTGAGGATGAACGTGAGTTTACTTCTGCAAAATATCTGTCAGAGCATATTACTGATTTGGGATTCAAGAAAACAAAACAGAGTATACTTCCATATATTGAACTGATGAAGGGACTTGGTATTCTTGAATCCACAGATAATCCGTTAAAACCATACAATATTATAAAATCAAAAGAAGAAATAGCACAGTTTACCAAAGACTATCTTCCGGATTTATCACCAGAAACCACTGCGAAACAACTATCGGATGATTATTTACATTGTGATAGTGCTGACAGGTGGCATGCCGGAGATGGTATTTGAGTATATTCTGCGTCAGAACGGCATTGATCCTTCGGAAGTGAATATTGACCAGAGCATCGATTTCGGATCGACTGCAGCAGCATTTTCCGGAGGACAGGGAGACTATACCGTGGAATTTGAACCAAGTGCGACTGCGCTGGAGACGGAAGGCAAGGGTTATGTAGCAGCATCTCTTGGAACGGACAGCGGTTATGTGCCATATACTGCATTTTCAGCAAAGAAGAGTTATCTGGATCAGAATCCGGAAGTGATTCAGGGATTTGTAAATGCATTGCAGAAAGGCATGGATTATGTGCAGGATCATTCGCCGGAAGAAATCGCGAAGGTGATCGCGCCACAGTTTGATGAAACGGACATTGAAACGATTACTAAGATTGTGACCAGATATTATGAGCAGGATACCTGGAAAGCAGATCTGGTATTTGAAGAAGAGAGCTTTGATCTGTTGCAGGATATTCTGGAAGACGCCGGTGAATTGGCTGAGCGTGCACCGTATAAAGATCTTGTGACCACAGAATTTGCAGAGAAAGCGATACAGTAAAGCATGATGTCAGGCAAAGTACAGCAAAAATGAGATAGCTATATAAGATAGAAATAACAGAGAAGGCGGATGTCAGGAGTCCGCCTTCTTATCATGCTGAGGAGATTTCATGACCGGTGGCTGATAATGATAGACATCCTCGTAGGATTCAAGTTCTGCTTTGCTTTGTGGAGCGGAAGGGATTAATCCTGTGCAGTCCTGCGTGGATGCTGAATTAGCGAGATAATCATAGGAATCGATGATTTCCTGGTTGGACGGAATGTGAGAACGGGATTTTCTATTGTCTGCTTTCATAAAGAACCTCCTGAAATGTTTCTGGATTTAAAGTACCTTTAGTATGTGTCGGAAAAACATTTTCTATGTTATACTGAATGAAGAAAATGCAGTATCGGACAAAAGGAGTATAAACATAAGTATATTCTGGCTTTTTATTGGGATAACTATGGACTTTACGAATTTAGTGTGCTAAAATGTGATAGTGATGAAGTCTGATATGAAGGAGATAATTATTTATGAGTAAGAAGATCAGAACCGAAGCGGTAGACTATCTCTTTAAGGCGATCTTAAGCCTGCAGGATAAAGAAGAGTGTTATATATTTTTTGAAGACATCTGTACGATCAATGAACTATTATCATTGTCGCAGAGATTTGAAGTGGCGAAGATGCTGAGAGAGCAGAAGACATATCTGGAGATTGCGGAGAAGACCGGAGCATCTACAGCGACGATCAGCCGCGTGAACCGATCACTGAATTACGGTAATGACGGGTACGACATGGTATTTGAAAGAATTAATAAAGATGATAATAATGAAGAAGGAGACGGCGAATAGGCTGTCTCCTTTGTGTAATGCGGATGTCAGGAGAATATCTTCTGGCATCTTATTTTTTATTTTTGTGTGTTGGTTCTGGCATCTGGTCGATGAGTTTCTCAATCACTTGTTTCTTTACATAGACATCGAACGCCAGACTGCAGATAAAGGAATAGAGCTGTAAGTCTTTCTGCTCGTCTTCTGGCATAGCGGTAAATGTCTCTAGCGAATCGCGGTATTTTCTTGCGATATCTTTGGCTGCAACATCGATCTTACTTTTCTCTAATTCGCATACTTCCTTGTAAATATCGGTCATGGAGAGTCCGTCTTCATTACCGAAATACTTTTCTGTCAGCGGTGCGAATAAGGTCTCAATATCTTTGATCGATAACAGGTTCTTGAAATAGTAGATAAATATGAGCATCAGCATGTGCTCGCGGGTATACTTTTTCTTAACCGGAGGCGGAAGCAGATTGTTCTTCGCGTAGTTATTGATCATCGTCTTGGTCAGGATCTTGTCATCCGGGTAACGCTTGGTGCGTGCCAGTCCTTCTTCCATAAATGTAGTAACCTGATCCATATACAGATCAATATTCGGAATGTCTTCCGGCTTAATATAATCAATTCTGGAAATGCTGTCCAGAATACTGTTCAACATATCTTTTTTATCAATTGTCATTATAATCACCTCAATATTGATATTATATAGTATTGAAAACCATATGACAAGCGAATTTTTATTTATCATCTGTTGAAACCTGACATAGAAGCTGAATGTATAAACTAGACACAGGTGTATAAATGATGGTGGAAAAAGAATGCTATCTATTATATGATGATAGTAGATTCTTAAGGATGTTGTATGAATGGAGAGAGTATATGGATTTGTATGGATATTACACGGGGAAAATATTTGATGCGTACCGCTATCTGGGATGCACATTTGAAGGAGATACGGCTGTATTTCGTACATTTGCGCCGGCAGCGACGCGCGTAGCAGTGATCGGAGAATTTAATAACTGGCAGGAGTGTGAGATGCATCAGGGCTATGACCGGAACTTCTGGGAATGCAGGATTCCTGGCGTGAAGGAAGGGCAGATGTATAAGTACCGGATCTATAGTCAGAATGGCGGTGCGGTGGATCATTGTGATCCATATGGTTATGAGATGGAACTGCGCCCGAATAATGCGACATTGGTGAAAAAGTTGAACGGATATATTTTCCATGATAAGAAATGGATGAACAGGCGGACAGACTGCAGGGAGGCTCCGCTGAATATCTATGAACTTCATGTGGGTTCGTGGAAACGGAATAAAAAGGATGAGAACGGCTGGTACCGTTATGATGAACTGGCGGATGTACTGATCCCGTATCTGAAGGAAAATGGATATAATTACATCGAAGTGATGCCGCTAAACGAGCATCCATGTGATGAATCCTGGGGGTATCAGGCAACGGGCTTCTATGCGCCGACGTCCCGATATGGCACGGCAGAGGATCTGAAGAAGATGGTGGATAAGCTGCATCAGGCAGATATCGGAATTATTCTGGACTTTGTGCCGGTACATTTTGCAGTGGACGGATATGCACTGGCGAATTATGATGGCACGTCACTGTATGAATATCCGCATCAGGATGTAGGGCAGAGCGAATGGGGAAGCTGCAATTTTAATCATTCCAGAGGAGAAGTACGGAGTTTCCTGCAGTCCTGCGCCAATTATTGGCTGGAGGAGTATCATATGGACGGACTGCGTATGGATGCCATCAGCAATCTGATCTACTGGCAGGGCAACAAAGACCGGGGTGTGAATAAAAACAGTGTCGAATTCTTGCGTTATATGAATCAGGGACTCAAAGAACGGCATCCGGGCATACTTCTGGCGGCAGAAGATTCGTCTGCATTTGGAAATGTGACCAAGGCTGTCTGGGAAGGTGGACTGGGATTCGATTATAAATGGGATATGGGATGGATGAATGATACGCTGGATTATTTCCAGACAGATCCATTATTCCGTGGCGGCGCATATCACAAGCTGACGTTTTCTATGATGTATTATCCGGAGGAGAATTATCTGTTGCCGTTGTCTCACGATGAGGTGGTACATGGCAAGGCGACGATCGCGCAGAAGATGCATGGTGAATATGAGCAGAAGTTTCCGCAGGCGAGAGCGCTTGCGATGTATATGTACGCGCATCCGGGTAAGAAGCTGAACTTTATGGGCAATGAACTGGGACAGCTCAGAGAGTGGGATGAGAAGCGGGAATTGGACTGGGACATTCTGAAATATCCGATTCATGATGGCTTTCACAGGTTTATGAAAGAGTTGAACCTGTTGTATCTGAAGCATCCGGCGTTCTGGAAATGGGATTACCGGTCAGAGGGATTCCGCTGGATCGACTGCCATCAGGAGAGCAGATGCATTTACGCCATAGAGCGGAGCGGCGGGGATGAGAAGATCATCGCGGTATTCAATTTCTCCGGTATTGAGCAGAAAGATTATTCATTTGAGGCGGAGGAGGGAACCTATGATATTCTACTAAGCAGTAACTGGGATATCTATGGCGGTACAGAGAAACAGAAGAAAAGCATGCGGACGAAGCAGGGAAGGCTTCATATCGATCTTCCGGCGCAGAGTGCAGTGTATCTGAAAAAGCATGCGGTATCTGTAAAGAAGACAAAGAAATAGAGAAACGGTTAGAAACAGTGGATCAGACAAAGGTCCGCTGTTTTTAGTTAAAAACAATTGAAAACAATACTTGACTATCGGAAAGATTAGTCCTAAAATAATGTTCAATAGCCAATTGTTAGGCTATGAACAATTTAAAGGCTAACAAAAATAATGGAAAGAAATATTAGGAGGAGTGGTGTCATGCACGATTGTGAACGTGGAAAATTTGAAGAGATTACCAGAGCTGTTCCGCTGGGACCGATGATCCATCAGATGAACCGGCTGATGTTCCGTAATTTGAGTTCCCGTGTACGTGCGGAAGGACTGGATGAAGTAACGCTGATGCATGGCTGGGTGATGCGGTATCTGTATGAGAATCGAGATCAGGTGATCTGCCAGAAGGACATTGAGCATACATTTGAGATCCGCAGATCCACAGTGACCAATATTATACAGTTGATGGAGAAGAAAGGCTATGTGGAGCGCAGATCGGTACCTGGGGATGCCAGACTGAAGTGTGTCAGCCTGACAGCGAAAGGCGAGGAGAGCCATCTGCAGATGGAACATCTGATCTCTATGTTGGAAAAAGAACAGGTGATAGATATTACAGAAGAAGAACTGGACAGTCTGTACCGGGTGATGAGTAAGATTAAGAAGAATCTGATCCGGATACAGACCGGCGGAGAGGAGGATGAATATGCTTCGGACGATATTGAAAGAAGTGAAAGAATTTAAACGGGCATCGATTGCGACTCCGATCTATATGATTCTGGAAGTGCTGATGGAAATGATCATTCCATTTCTGATGGCATCGATCATCGATCAGGGAGTCAATGCAGGAGATATCCGGCATATTTACAAAGTGGGCGGTCTGATGATCGTGGCTGCACTGCTGGGCCTGCTTGCTGGTATGGCGGGCGGACGTTATGGCGCGAAGGCCAGTGCGGGACTTGCAAGAAACCTGCGTGAGGCAATGTTTAATAACATTCAGACATTTTCATTTGCGAACATTGACCGTTTCAGCACGGCGGGTTTGGTAACCCGTCTGACAACAGACGTGACGAATATCCAGAATGCATACCAGATGTCACTGCGTATGTCCATGCGTGCGCCGGCAAGTATTATCTGTGCAATGACGATGGCATTTTTGATCAACAGAAGACTTGCGAGCATTTACCTTTGCGCGGTCATTATCCTGGGCGTGATCTTATTCTGCCTGATCCGTCATGCGACCAAATATTTCCAGATGGCATTTCCAAAATACGATGAATTAAATGCATCGGTTCAGGAAAATGTATCCGGAATCCGGGTAGTGAAAGCATATGTAAGAGAAGGCGAAGAGACCACAAAATTTCAGAAAGCAAGCGAGAATATCTATAAGATATTTGTCCGTGCGGAGAAGAATGTAATCCTCAACGCACCACTGATGCAGACGACTGTATATACCTGTATTCTGCTGATCAGCTGGCTGGGTGCCAAGATGATCGTATCGAATTCACTGACCACAGGCGAATTGATGAGTCTGCTGGCATACTGTATGAATATCCTGATGAGCCTGATGATGCTGTCGATGGTATTTGTCATGCTGTCCATGAGCGTGGCAAGTGTACGCCGTGTGGCAGAAGTACTGAACGAGACCAGTACATTAAAGAATCCGGAGCAGCCTGTGATGGAAGTGCCGGACGGTGCGATTGAGTTTAACCATGTGGATTTTGCATATTCCAAAGACAGTGATACGCCGGTATTGAAAGACATCAACCTGTCGATCAGATCCGGTGAGACAATCGGTATTCTGGGAGCGACCGGAAGTGCCAAGACCAGTCTGGTCAATCTGATCAGCCGTCTGTACGATGTGACCGATGGCGAAGTGATCGTAGGCGGTCACAATGTAAAAGATTATGATATGGAAATCCTGCGTAATCAGGTATCTGTAGTACTTCAGAATAACGTATTGTTCTCAGGTACGATCCTTGAGAATCTGCGCTGGGGCGATAAGGAAGCCAGTGAGGAAGAATGTATCCGTGCATGTAAATTAGCCTGTGCCGATGAATTTATCCAGCGTTTTCCGGATGGATATAACACCTACATAGAGCAGGGCGGAAGCAACGTATCCGGTGGTCAGAAACAGCGCTTGTGTATTGCGAGAGCGTTGCTTAAGAAGCCGAAGATCCTGATTCTGGATGACAGTACCAGCGCGGTAGATACGGCGACAGATGCGAACATCCGCCGTGCGTTCCGTGAAGAGATTCCGAATACGACGAAGATCATCATTTCCCAGCGTATTTCCAGTCTTCAGGATGCAGACCGTATCATTGTGTTAAATGAAGGATGCGTAGACGGATTTGCCGCTCATGAGGAACTGGTGGAGACGAATGAGATCTATCGCGAGATTTACGAGTCGCAGACACAGGGCGGCGGAGATTTTGATGAAAAGGCAGGTGAGTAAGATGGCACAGAATGCAAGACAGATGCGGGGCATGAAATCAAATGTTAAGAATCCCGGGAAGATCTTTAAACGGATCATGTCCTATGTATTTCAGAACTATAAATACCAGTTCTTTCTGGTTGTGATCCTGATCTTTGTGAGTGTACTCGCAAATGTACAGGGAACTTTATTTATGCAGAAGCTGATTGACGATTACATTACGCCATTTCTGCTGACTGACCATCCAAACTTTACGCCGCTTGTAAAAGCGATCGGTCAGGTGGCAGTATTTTATGCAGTGGGCGTGGTGTCTGTATATATTTACAATCTGATCATGGTATACATTACACAGGGAACACTCCACAATATGAGAAAAGATCTGTTCAGCCACATGGAAAAACTGCCGATCAAGTATTTTGATACACACGCACATGGCGATATCATGTCTGTATATACGAACGATATCGATACATTACGTCAGATGATCAGCCAGAGTATTCCACAGTTCCTGAACAGTGGAATTACCATTATCAGTACCTTCATCAGTATGCTGATCCTGAGCATTCCGCTGTCGGCAGTTACACTTGTAATGGTTGGAATCATGCTGTTCTTTACCAAGAAAGCGACCGGCCAGAGTGGTAAATATTTTGCAAAGCAGCAGAAGAATCTGGGTGCGGTAAATGGATATATCGAGGAAATGATGAATGGACAGAAGGTGGTAAAAGTATTCTGCCATGAGGAAGAAAGCAAGGAGAAGTTCCGGGAACTGAACAATGAACTGTATGTCAGTGCAGACCGTGCGAATACATTTTCCAATATTCTGGGACCAATTAATGCACAGCTTGGCAATGTGAGTTATGTGGTATGTGCGATCGTTGGAGGTGTGCTGGCGTTAAATGGAATCGGCGGACTGACGCTTGGCGGTCTGGCAAGTTTCCTGACATTCAACAAGAGCTTCAGTATGCCGATCAACCAGATCAGTATGCAGCTGAATTCAATCGTGATGGCAATGGCAGGAGCAGAGCGTATCTTTAAACTGTTGGATGAAGAGCCAGAGGTGGATGACGGTTATGTAACACTGGTCAATGCAAAAGAAGAAAATGGCAAACTGGTGCCGACAGACGAGCGTACCGGACACTGGGCATGGAAACATACTCATCAGGCAGACGGAACGACCGATTATGTAGAAGTGCAGGGCAATGTGGTATTTAACGATGTGGATTTCGGTTATACGGATGAAAAGATTGTACTGCACAATATCAAACTATTTGCCGAACCGGGACAGAAGATTGCGTTTGTCGGATCGACAGGAGCAGGTAAGACAACGATCACCAATCTGATCAACCGTTTTTACGATATTCAGGATGGTAAGATCCGTTATGATGGCATCAATATCAATAAGATCAAGAAGTCTGATCTGAGAAGATCACTTGGTATCGTACTGCAGGATACGCATTTGTTCACAGGAACGGTTATGGACAATATTCGTTTCGGACGTCTGGATGCAACAGATGATGAGGTCATTGCGGCAGCAAAACTTGCCAATGCAGATGGATTTATCCGCAGACTTCCGGAAGGTTATAACACAGTTCTGACCGGAGACGGAGCAAACTTAAGCCAGGGACAGAGACAGCTTCTTGCAATCGCAAGGGCTGCAGTGGCAGATCCGCCGGTACTGATCCTGGATGAGGCGACCAGTTCCATCGATACCAGAACAGAGCGTATTGTACAGGAAGGTATGGACCGTCTGATGCACGGACGGACGACATTTGTCATTGCGCACAGACTGTCTACTGTACGCAATTCCGACTGCATCATGGTACTGGAACAGGGACGTATCATTGAGCGCGGTACACATGATCAGCTGATTGAGGAACAGGGAAGATATTATCAGTTGTATACAGGAAACAGCATTTCAGCATAAGACTGGAAACGTAGAAAATAGAATATTATCAGACGGCACCCGGAGTGATGAGCAGAATCATTTCCGGGTGCTTTTCATGTTGAATGGAAGGACAAAGTGCGGTATACTGAGAAAGCATAAAAAAGAGAAATTGTGAGGAATAACATGATAGATTTGGAGACACTGAATCCGCCTCAGCGTGAGGCGGTACAACATACAGAAGGACCGCTGTTGATTCTGGCAGGTGCGGGATCTGGAAAGACCAGAGTGCTTACTCACAGAATCGCGTACCTGATCGAGGAAAAAGGCGTGAACCCGTGGAATATACTGGCAATCACATTTACCAACAAAGCTGCAGGAGAAATGCGAGAGCGTGTGGATAAGATTGTTGGATTTGGCGCAGAGAGCATCTGGGTAAGTACGTTTCACTCTACCTGCGTGCGGATCCTGAGAAGATACATAGACAGACTTGGCTATGACAACAGTTTTACGATATACGATACGGACGATCAGAAGACGCTGATGAAGGATATCTGCAAATATCTGCAGGTGGATACAAAAATATATAAGGAGCGTAACCTGCTGGCAGCCATTTCTTCAGCTAAGAATGAAATGATCACGCCGGAGGAGTACCGGCTGAAAGCGGAAGGAGACTTCGGACGTCAGAAAATCGCAACGGTATATGAAGAATATGAGAAACAGATGCGCGCCAACAATGCGCTGGACTTTGATGATCTGCTGTTGAAGGCAGTACAGTTGTTCCAGACACAGCCGGATGTACTGGAGTATTATCAGGAGCGCTTCCGCTATATTATGGTGGACGAGTATCAGGATACCAATACGGTACAGTTTCAGTTCGTAAGTATTCTGGCTGCCAAATACCGTAACCTGTGCGTGGTTGGTGATGATGACCAGTCCATTTACAAATTCCGTGGTGCGAATATCCGCAATATTCTGGATTTTGAGCAGGTATTTTCGGATGCAAAAGTGATCAAACTGGAACAGAATTACCGTTCTACGGGCACCATCCTGAATGCAGCCAATGCCGTGATCCGCAATAACCGCGGCAGAAAGGATAAGACGTTGTGGACGGATAATGACGAAGGAGATAAGATTCAGTTCCGCCAGTTTGATTCGGCGTATGATGAGGCAGAGTTTATCGTAGACGATATCCGCAGAAAGACCCGTGGCAATGGGGCAAATTATAATGATTTTGCAATCCTTTACCGAACCAATGCACAGTCCCGTCTGTTCGAAGAGAAATTTGTCACAGCGAATATTCCGTATAAGATCGTGGGCGGTATCAATTTCTACGCCCGCAAGGAGATCAAGGATGTACTCGCTTATCTGAAAACAATTGATAATGCCAAGGATGATATTGCAGTACGCCGTATTATTAATGTACCGAAACGCGGTATCGGCCTGACCAGTGTAAACCGTGTACAGGAATATGCACTTACCCGTGAACTGGGCTTTTATGAAGCATTGATGGGAGTAGAATTTATTCCGAATATCGGAAGAGGCGCATCCAAAATGGAATCCTTTGTGGCACTCATTGAGCATTTTAAAATGGATGCGGAGCAGATCAAGATATCCGAATTAGTCGATGAGATTCTGGAGGAGACAGGCTATCTGGAAGAACTGAAGGGTGAAGGCGAGATTGAAGCGGAAGCACGTATTGAAAATATCGATGAGCTGAAGAATAAGATCATTGCATATGAAGAAGCCTGCGAAGATCAGGGAGAGCCGGCGATTTTGAGCGGATTCCTGGAGGAAGTAGCACTGGTAGCGGATATCGACAGCCTGGAAGAGGACAGCGACTACGTGGTGTTAATGACGCTTCACAGTGCAAAGGGACTGGAATTCCCACAGGTATATCTGGCAGGTATGGAAGACGGCGTATTCCCAAGTTATATGTGCATCACTTCGGATGATAAGAGCGAGATCGAAGAAGAGCGCAGACTCTGCTACGTAGGAATCACAAGAGCAGAGCAGGAGCTGACGCTGACCTACGCAAGACGGCGCATGATCCGCGGGGAGATGCAGTATAATAAGATGTCCCGATTCTTAAAAGAGATTCCGGTGGAACTGTTATCTGACGGGGATGTATTTAAGAATGAGAAACCGGAACCTCCGGTACAGACAGCATATCAGCAGGCAAAGAAAAGCTTCCATACGAAAGCATTTCAGACCAAACCGATCCAGCAGTTTAAGGTCGCAGACGGCAAAGGACCGGGTTATGATGTGGGCGACCGGGTCCGTCATATGAAGTTCGGCGAGGGTCTGGTGACTGCTATCACAGAAGGCGGAAGAGACTATGAAGTGACCGTGCAGTTCGATCAGGCAGGACAGAAAAAGATGTTTGCCACATTTGCAAGATTACAGAAAATTGATTAAAAAATGCTGAAAGAAATGCAGGTACATTTTGTTAAAAAAAGTAGTAATCAGACAGCTTAGGTGTTATAATAAACACATCATAGCTGGGCTTTGAATCCCGGCATCATTAATACATGGTAAGCGGAAAGGAGCGGGAGCATGAATATGAACATGAACAAGCTTGAGGAAGTTCTTGCAACTTCTAAATTAAATGAACTGATCCACAAAAAAGAGGAAGATGAGAAGAATTGTAAGATCATTCTTATGATTCTGGCTATTATCGGAGCAGTTGCAGCAGTAGCAGGTATCGCATACGCAGTATACTGTTTCCTGACACCGGATTATCTGGAAGATTTTGAAGAAGACTTTGAAGACGATTTCGATGATGACTTTTTCAACGAAGAGGATCAGGTATAGTTAGACAGTTCAGATGCAAAGGGCACTTCAATAGAAGTGCCTTTTTGTATCGTTCAGAGCCACGCAGAATCCCAAATCAGGGCGGTGGCGTGTTTACACGAACAACGTCCCTGATTTGGGATTCTATGTGGCGGATACGCACACTGACGAAACGCGAAGCGTTTTGGAAGTGGCTCTGAACGATAATCAAGATAGAAGAAATGGATAGGTCAGGACGATGTTGTGTTTACACGAACAGCGTTCCTGAACTGTGATTCTATGTGGCGGATACGCACACTGACGAAATGCGGAGCATTTTGGAAGTGGCTCTGAACGATATAATCGTGGAAAGAACGCTTATCATGAAATAGATGTTAGTTGGGAGTTGTTCCCAGAGTCAGACAAGTATAGAATTAGATAAATAATAGAAATGGATAGGATAGAAGATGAAAAAAGGACAGATCGTAGAAGGAATTGTAACGAAGGTAGATTTCCCGAATAAAGGAATTGTGAAAGTCGAGGAAGAGGAGAAGACTCTGATCGTGAAAAATGCCATACCGGGGCAGAAGGTGAAGGCATCGATCAATAAGATGCGCAAAGGCAAAGCAGAGGGAAGACTCTTGGAAGTATTGGAGCTGTCAGCGGACGAAGTGGAATCACCATGTCCACATTTTGGAGCATGCGGAGGCTGTACGTATCAGTCATTGCCATATGAATGTCAGCTTCAGATGAAAGAAGAGCAGGTCAAAGCCATGATGGATGAGGCTGTTAACGGTGATTATGTATGGGAAGGTGTAAGTCCAAGTCCAGCAATCAGTGAATATCGCAATAAGATGGAATTCTCATTTGGTGATGAATATAAAGATGGGCCGCTGGCACTCGGTATGCACAAACGTGGAAGCTTTCATGATATTGTCAATGTGCCGGAATGTCAGATCGTGGATGAAGATTTTCGAAAGATTCTCACCTGCACATTAGAATACGCATCAGAGAGCGGACTTCCGTATTACCATAAAATGCGACATGATGGATATTTCCGTCATCTGTTGGTAAGAAAAGCAGTAAAGACAGGACAGATCCTTGTTGATCTGGTCACTACCACAGAGTCGGATGCATTTGATATGAAGAAATGGGCAGAGGCGCTGCAGAATCTGGAACTGAAAGGAAGCATTGCAGGCATTCTGCACACTTCTAATGACAGTCTGGCAGATGTAGTAAAAGACGAAGGAACCGAGATTATCTACGGACAGAATTATTTCTATGAAGAACTGCTGGGACTGAAATTCAAGATCACACCATTCTCATTCTTCCAGACCAATTCACTGGGAGCAGAAGTACTGTACGAAAAGGCGAGAGAATACATCGGAGATACCAAAGATAAAGTCGTATTCGACCTGTACAGCGGAACCGGAACCATCGCACAGATCCTTGCTCCGGTCGCAAAGAAAGTTGTCGGCGTAGAGATTGTAGAAGAAGCAGTAGAGGCAGCCAAAGAAAATGCGGCACTGAATGGACTGGACAATTGTACATTCTGGGCCGGTGACGTACTGAAAGTTATCGATGAACTCGGCGAAGTACCAGATCTGATCATGCTCGATCCGCCGAGAGACGGCGTGCATCCGAAAGCATTGGAGAAAATCTGCAATTTCGGTGTGGACAGACTGGTGTATATCGCATGTAAGCCGACTAGCCTCTCAAGAGATCTCGAGATGCTGCAGGGAAGAGGGTATAAAGTGGAAAGGATCGCGTGCGTCGATTTATTCCCGAGTACGGTGCATGTGGAAACAGTCTGCCTTCTGTCAAGGAAAGTCCAATAAATCAAAGGTTTCAGCAATTTTGGGAGAAAAATAGATGTGTATTTCTGTTTCCTAAGAGTGGCTATGAGCAAACTGATTTACCTAGGGGGATAATGAAGGGGTTGAAGATATGATTTTATCTGATAATGAAACCAAAGTTGATTTACTTAATAATGAAGCAATAGCAAAGACAATAGTTTTTCTTATTAAGGATAGTAAAGAACAACCGATTTCTATCGGTATTCATGGGGACTGGGGTGCTGGTAAATCCAGCATTCTTGAAATGGTAGAAAATGAAGTGAAACTGGCTTCTTCAGTGTCAGGAAAGAAGTATTCTTGTATCCGATTTAACGGTTGGAAACATCAGGGATTTGAAGACTCAAAAGTAGCTTTGATGAGTTCTATTATTTCAGAGCTTGAGAAGAAAGAGAAACTTGGCGTTAAGTCTGGGGAAATATTAAAAAAACTGTGGAAAAATATAAATTGGATGACTGTTGCTAAGACTGCGGGTAAAACCGCTTTAGGAATTGCGACAGGTACAGCACCGCTTACGTTATTATCTTCAACAATGGATATTTTAAAATCAACCGTAACTACAGAAGAGGGAATTGCTGGAGCAATTGAATCTATTGGAGGTTATTTAAGTGACGCAAAAATCACAGAGGACATATCAAGTAATAAAGAATTTTCAGAGTTTCAGGAAAATTTTGCCGAACTGCTAGAAGATGCAGCTATTGAGAAACTTATTGTTTTAATTGATGATCTTGACAGATGTTTACCTGATGTGGCGATTAATACGTTAGAGGCTGTAAGACTGTTTATGTTTACGGAAAAAACAGCATTTGTAATTGCAGCAGACGAGGGAATGATTCGCTATGCGGTTAAAAAACATTTTCCCGATGCAACAGATGAAAATAAGTTTAATGCAGGTGAGGCCTTTGCAAATAAGTATTTGGAAAAGTTGATTCAAGTTCCGTTTAGAATTCCAGCATTAGGTGAGGTAGAAGCGTGTATATACATAATGCTTCTTATGGTGGGTTCTGTTTTGCCAGATGAAAATGAAAACTATAAAAAGCTGAGAGAAGAGGGATTATCTAGAATCAGAAAGCCTTGGAATGTAGAAAGTCTTACGGTTGATGACGTGAAAGAAATTCTTGGAAATGATTATGAAAAGTCATCGAAGGAAGTATTAATTGCCACTCAAATATGCCATTTATTAGCACAAAATACAGATGGAAATCCTAGAAAGATAAAAAGGTTTGTAAATATGCTCTTGTTACGTTATGAGATTGCTAAGAATCGTGGCTTTGGAGACGAACTGGAACTTGCGATTTTGGCAAAGATGATGTTGGCAGAATACTATGAACCAGATTTTTATAAGGCATTACCTAATCATTTGGATTCTGAAGGGAAATGGGATGAAGTTCCTGAAATACTAGCTGATATAAAAACTATGGTCGAAGATAAGAAAACAGTAGAAGCAAAAGAGCGATGGTATGATTTAAACAAGATTTGGAAGTGGATTACTACAGAACCAGAAATTACAGATAAGGACTTAAGACCGTATTATTATGCATGTAAAGAAAAAATGGATTATTTTTCAGGTAAAACTTCTAAAAATGATCTATCAGAAATAGTTGAGCTACTTTTTAGAGATGAAATGATTATTGTAGGTCGTGTTGAAGATTTGAAAAATTTGACAAATCAAGAATCAGATCAAGTGTTCGGAATTGTTGCTCAAAAAATTATGGAAAAAGGGCAATTTGATATGAAACCAAAAGGGATTGATGGTTTGATTGTATTGGTACAGAATAAGCCGGAACTCCGTAAAAGTTTAGTTGATTTTATAGATGCTATTCCTGTAGATAAGGCTGGAGTGTGGATTATACATGGCTGGGATAAAGCAATTCCAAAAGATTGTGATGAAAGAAAAGGAGTAAATCAATATTTTGATAAATTGAAAAGCAGTGGGACGGCAATTGTTAAAGCAGCTTTAAAGAAGATGTGAGGTAATTAATAAATGGGAACATCAACACATAATGGAGGACAAAAAGGTGGAACACCTTTGGTACCGTCATGGTTAGAGCAACCAGATGTAAATCCACAAAATGAAAATGGATTTGGTCCCGATGGTAGTCAAATTCCACCAGTGGGTGATGCGGATCGCTTTAGAACACCACGAGGAGAGTTCACGAGGTATATAAATTCAGGAGGACGGGATAGCAGTTTAGGCCGTAAAAGTGTCTCTAATTACATAAGAAATTCTTTGGGTGGTAGTTCAAATGCGACACAGAGAATGGGAGCTGCTAGAAGCAGTTCTGCAAGATTATTAAATGTTGCAGGTGTATTTGCTTCAGGTGGTGCAAGGGCTGTTGAACAGTATCTTTCTATAGAGAATCTCTCACATAAGACAGCTAGTGACGCATTTATAGCTATTACAGACTTTCTCTGTCCAGATGGGGGACCACAAGATGAAGGCATTGCGAGGTCGGCTTATATTTCCGCAATCGAAGAATCACCAGAAATAGCTACAATTAAATTTGAGGATTTGACTTCAGAGCAGATTATGGTGATTGTGGAACGCACCATGGCAAATGCGATATTTAATAGAATCACGAATGATATTGGTAACAAGATTATATTGTTGCCGCAAGAACGAGCTATATCAGACAGATTAATTGTTCAAATGAAGGATTTTGTTAAGGGTTCTGTATCGGATGCTGTTATCAATTTAGATATCAAGGCTGGAAATATTCGACAAGGTGATTCTTTAAGAATAGTGGACCGGGTGTATAAGGCAGCGTTTGAAATTATGGTAAGTGCAGGTGAAAATGAATGAGTCGATATAAATTAAGAGCAAATTATGATATTGAAAATATAGATTCGCAGAAAATGGATGGCACAGTTATTGTTGATGTCCCTATGCTTTCTAATGGCGAACTAAACTATGGATTAAGCCACATTAAGAAAAAATTATATGAAGAAAATGTGTATCCCTCTGAAATTGGATTTGATATCATGTCGCTTGCAACAATGGTTTATATGGCTGATACGCGAATTGAGAGAGTGGTGCATGGACAGGACTCTTGGACGAGAGAAATTGAACTAGAAATACCGGTATCAAATGTGGAGATATGGGACTCACAGATTCATACGGTTGAACGTATGTTAAAATTTCTTACAGGAGATTTATGGAAAATTACGTTGTCGAGTAGAGCATGGCAGTTTAATAATTTGGAGGAAGTAAGAGAAAAATCAAATAAATATGATGAAGTATCATTATTCTCTGGTGGAATGGATAGTCTTATAA
>CAVAVU010000058.1:0-7262 GCA_963592205.1 bacterium | reverse complement strand
ACTCGTGATCATTCTGGAATTTACGGATATACACAAAAATTATTTGCTTACAATTCCAACAAAATCGAAAACAACAATCTAACTTTAGAACAAATTTCCTCACTCTTCGATTCTGGAATTTTACCGAAATCACCGCTTCCTTATCAAGCCAAAGATATTGAAGAAACACAAGAGCACTTTTTAATGTTCAGAAAAATGCTCAGCACTTTCCATCTCAAATTGAATCAATCCATCATCAAAGATTTTCACTATGAGTTTAAAAGTGGCGTGTTTGAAGATCGTGCCAACGGCTATGCCATTGGCGATTATAAAAAACGTCCAAATATGATTGGTATCCATCAGACCCCCTGCCATCTCAGGTTCCAGAAGCAATGACCGAACTGTTAAACTGGTATCATACACAGGATATCTCTATGGAAACACTGGCAGAATTCCACGCACGCTATGAAATCATTCATCCGTTTCAAGATGGAAACGGACGTACAGGACGTATCATTCTCTTCCGCGAATGTCTGCGTCACGATATTTCTCCATTTATTATCGAGGACGCCAATCGACCAGAATATCTTGAAGCATTGAAATCATACCGTCAGGACGGCACTGTAACTGCATTGACCACTCTTTTCCAGAAAGAACAGGAATTCTATTTCAAGCAATGCGAATACTTTTTCGCTGAATAAAACATTACTGATTAGCAAAAGGATACTCCACCACGGAATATCCTTTTTGTTGTCTAATGCATATTCAATTATCCACTTCTTCATTTGAAGCATCACAACTCCAACCGCATAGAAACAAGCTCTTGAAATCCCGTTATTCGAGACCTAAATCCCTTGGGATTCCTTCCATATTCAACGAATCCTGCTTTTTTATACATCGCTACTGCTCTTTCATTGTCTGCAACTACATCCAATTCCAGTTGAAGATATCCGGCATCTTTTGCACATTGAATGCATGCTTCCATCAATGCACAGCCTATTCCAAGTCCCCAGTATTCTTTTAATACACTAATGCCAAACTCAGCACGATGTGCCACTTTATATTTTGCTCCAACCGCACTAATTCCGGCTGTCCCAACAATCTTTCCATCTACCATTGCCAACAGTTCAATCTCATTCTCAGATTCTGCCCTTCGCTCTAAAAATCGACTTTTCTGCTCCAGACCAAAACCAATCTCACCCGGATAAGAAAGCAGATAATCGGTTTCTGCATGTGTCAGATTAAAGTTTTCAAGTACTGCTTCTCCATCTGAAGCCACAGCATTTCGAAGAAGAATCTCTTGTCCATTTTTAGTAATAATTTTTTGATTATATTTCATGTCCGCACCTCTCTCAATTTCTAATTCCCCAGGATCTATTTTTACCACGTATTCTTCTGCTCGTCTGTTACCTGCATCGTATTCGCATTTACCAGATAGAAATCCACTAATTCAGTCTCGTAATTACCATCCGGATACACTTTTTCCAGCACCAGTTCTTCACAGGAATTGCCATCTGCATCCGTCTTGGAACCATTATCATACAGGCAATATCTCACATTTACCGTATTACCGTCTTTTATTTCCTGTGTTTCACTTACAATGGCATAAACTTCTCCTTTTGCATTTGCTATATAACTGAATGCCATATTTTGAAGAGTATTCTGCTCCTGAAGGTAATTATAGACTGCCAGCATTGCATTCTGGATCGTCAGACCGTCATGCTGTCCTTGTGTCTCGGAATCTTCCACAGCATCTCCGCTCTGACTATCTTCTGTTGCCAATGAATCCTCTGTATTCACATCCGAAGATTCGTCGTTACTATCTTCATCATCTGCCGCATCCGAAGACAGCCACAAGCTATCCATACTCTGCATAACAAATGGATTATTCGTCCGGTATCTTCGATCATTTCCATAGTCCTCTCGTATTGTTATATACGTATATTTGTTATCATGATCTGTTACCGTCTCTGTCCCATCTATTCCCAGTATTACACTCAGCCAACTCATTCCAAGGATCAAAAGCGCAAATACCGCTGCAGCACCATAGACGATTATCAATGCTACTTTGCTTTTACCCGACTGCGCAGCTAATTCCTTACAATTATATCTATATAAACTCACAATCCCCCAGATTACAAGAACCGCCAGACCGATCACAACAACAGCAATTGATATTTCAGCGAAATGATATCTCACTTCATATCCCATATCACGGTTAATGCCATACCACAGTCCATAGAAAAATGTACTATACGCCAAAATCACAGCGATGATAGTGATACGTACCGGATGCTCTTTCTTCTCCGGTACCGCCTTCTTAAGTGCTTCTGCCATCTGCACTGCATCTCTCTGCTCTATCCACATAGCAAGTTCAGATTCAGACGGATATACACCTTTCACATCCGGGATACCGGCAAAACGAGTCAGATTCTCCTGTACTCCGTCCATATCTCCTGCCGCCAGCGCTGTTATACTCTTCAGATAATAATAGAGTTTTAACTGCGCCGGATTACACTTATCCGTATAAATATCTGCAAGTTCTTTCCCTGCACGCTCGTAATTGCCAAGAATCACACTCATCCTCACCATAACAAAAAGCATCTGATTCATCAAAGACGGATAACGCCGATACTGCTTCTCGTATAAATACTGTGCATAATCATGCCGTTCTTCCGGCGATAACCGGGAAGCCCTCTTTCTACTCTGCGCCAGCAAAGCAATCCGCAGACCATAAGCCAGTTCAACAATTGCCAGAAGCTGGCAGATAAATGCACCGAATCCCCAGATATCCGTTGCACGTTCTATATACGTCACCAGCACAATACCAAGCATTGCCGGAACTACTATCAACCATTTTGCTTTATCTGATCTCCCCATAAAAAAATCCTCCTGAATTGATACCATTTTAGCACCAACTCAGGAAAATTCAAGTAATCTTATTTAGTTTTCGTCACTCCAGTGCTGCATACTGCTGCCTTCTGTGTTTTTCAATCCAAATTTCCTGTAAAACCCTTCTTTTCCAGGTGCAGAAATCAACGCAAACATAACAGGATCGTCTTTAGAACCTTCCGTTTCCACCTTTGCTTTTATCTTATCCATAATCTGTCTTCCGATTCCACATCCCTGATATTCAGGCATTACGATCATATCCACGAGCATCACAACATACCCGCCATTACTGATAAGGCGCCCCATTCCAATCGTCTCATCACGGTCATTTACTGCTGTAACCGCATACCATGTATGCGTCAGGTCTCTCTCTGCCCGTTCTTTCTTTATCGCTCTCCATCCAACTGCTGTCCGCAGGTGGTTATATTCCTCTACATCCGGTAATTCATTCTCTCTCAGTGTATAATTCATCTTGCTCCTCCGTTATAATGGAAGTATTGGTTCCGTTTTTGTAAACATCTCTATTCCATTTTCGGTTACCAGAAATGTGTCCTCAATATTAAAACTATGGTTAAACGAACTGTAATATGGCACCTCCATGCACATGACCATTCCAGGTTCCAGCACCCTGCTCTGTCTTGCTCCCATAAACGGATATTCTTCCGCAGAAGTTCCGCAGCCAATTGAGTGTCCATGATGACCACGGACATAATTATCAATCCCCGCATCCACTACCGTCTTGCTAATCGCATGAAAGATCTGATTCATCGGCATTCCCGGCTCCAGCATATGAAAACCTGTCTGGTATCCTTTATACAGCGCCTCATAAATACGTTTCTGCTGATCTGTCATCACTCCGCCAACTGCATAATTTCTTGCAATGTCAGAATAATATCCCGCAATCGTAGGACCACCGTCCAACCTTACAATATCACCATTTTTTACTTTTTTCGTACTTAATATATATGTAGGCGAAAACTTATCACCCAAAGTATGGAACTGATTAATCTCTATGATCTCATCACATTGTTCCAAACAATATCTCTGATAATGATTAATGATTTGGGCGTGAGTCATGCCCTCCTGAAGTTCTTTACCAATACGCTCCATTGCGATCTCATCAATCTGCGCTGCTTTTCTGAGTAAATATATTTCCCACTCTGTCTTATATGCTTTTGCTTCATTTACAATCGGAACTGCATTACAGAACTGATACTTATCCCCATATGAATTAAAAAAGTTCTGTATCGGTGCTGGCAAAGTTTCTGTTTCAACAGCTACTTTACATATATTTTCGCAACTATTCAATATATCCATTGCCGTCCGGAATGTATCCAGCATATCATTTTGTTCTGTCTTTTTTTCACCCTTTTTTGCAAAATCATCTACATAGATAAATGTCGGATATGTGACAATGTCAATATCCTTACAGTTCTCTTGCGCTTCACACGACTCAAACTCACTGACGATCAATGTTGCCTTTTCCTTCGTGATCACCGCTAATGCCAGTCCTGCCTGATTCATTTTGTATAAAAAGCTGCTTGCAAAACCAGTGCTGTAAAATATAGTCTGCGCAGAAGTAAGAATCATTGCATCGCACTGTACTTTTTCCATCTCTGCGACAATTTTACCCATAATCTGTTTCTGATCTCTTTGCATTAATGTACATCCCCCTGCTTCACCATCTGACAACATGACACATAATGTGTTCCTTCCACCAGACGTAATTTCATTTCTTTTTGCTTACATTTTTCTGATGCATATGGACATCTCGATTGAAAACGGCATCCATCCGGAAGATTGATTGCATTTGGTAACTGACCGCTGACATCCATGACCTCGTTTTCTTCCGTCTTGCTGCCAATCTTTGGAACCGAAGATAACAACAAACGGGTATATGGATGTAATGGATGCTCAAATATCTCGTTCTTATTTCCAAGCTCCACAATCTCTCCCAGATACATGACCGCGATCCGGTCAGACAGATACTTTACAATCTCCAGATCATGCGAAATGAACAGCATCGTAAGATTTAACTCTTCCTTCAGATCCAGAAGCATGTTGATGATCTGCGCCTGAACAGAGACATCCAGTGCTGAAATTGGCTCATCTGCAATGATAAATGCAGGATTCGTAAGCAGCGCCCTGGCGATTCCAACACGCTGACACTGACCTCCTGACAGCTCACCCGGATATTTATATGCAATATCTTCATTCAGACCACATTTGTTCAACATGTTCATCACAGCATCTGTCCTCTGAGCTGCTGTTCCGATATTATGAACCTTCATAACTTCCAACAATGTCTGAATGACTTTTTTCTTAGGGTTCAGACATGAATGGGGATCCTGGAATATCATCTGCACATTTGGTCGGAATGTCTCCAGCATCCATTTTTTATTTTTGCTGTTCACTTTATCATCCCGGAATAAAATTGTTCCTTCATATCCATCAAGCAACTGAATAATTATTTTTGCCAGTGTACTTTTTCCACATCCCGACTCACCAACAAGACTTAATATCTCACCATTTTTCACTTCCAGACTGACATCATGTACTGCTGACAGATATTTTTTATCCTTTTTCAAAAAAGATTTATGACTGTCATCCTTTATTTCAAACTCTTTTGATACATGTTCGATTTTTACTAATGTATCCACAATAACCTCCTATTCCTTATGAAAGCACACCACAAAATGTCCGTGATCCATTTGCTGCAACACAGGAATCTTTTTTCTGCATTCATCTGTAGCTCTCGGACAACGGTCTGCGAACAGACATCCTGTCGGTTTTTCTTTCAATCTCGGAGGCATTCCGGCAATCGGCTCAAGTCTTGTTCTTGTATCATGCTCTTTTGGTAACGAATTCAACAGACCAATCGTATATGGATGGCAAGGACTCTCAAACAGCTGCTCTCTGTCTGCAACCTCTACCACACTTCCTGCATACATAACCACGATCCGGTCACAGAGTTCGTTTACAACGCCAAGATCATGTGTGATCAACAGTATGCTCATATCCATCTCTTTCCGCAAATGATTCAGCAGATCTATGATCTGTTTCTGAATCGTAACGTCCAAAGCAGTCGTCGGTTCATCCGCGATCAAAAGCTTTGGATTGGATGCCAGCACCGTTGCGATCATAGCTCTCTGACGCATACCGCCGCTATATTGGTGAATATATTCATTGAGTCGCTTCTCCGGCGCAGGTATTCCGACCATCTTATACAGTTCAATTGCTCTTTCTTTCATCTTTGCTTTCGTCATATTCTGCTGCTTCAGCACTTCATAGATCTGATCCCGCAGCTTCATAATAGGATTAAGCGCTGTCATCGGATTCTGAAAGATCATGCCTATCTGGCTACCACGTATTTTACGCAATTCCTCATCAGACATTTCCAGCACATTTTGATCCTGATAGCGTATCTCCCCATTCAGAATTTCGCTGGATGCCGGCAACAACCGGATAATCGCTTTTGCCAATGTACTCTTACCGCATCCGGATTCACCAACAATTCCTACCGCCTGTCCTTTTTCCAGAGACAGACTCACATCATTAATCGCATATACTGTTTCGTTCTCTATGTGATAGCACAATGATAAATCTTTAATTTCTAAAAGTGATGTATTCATAATCTGTCTCCTAACGTTCCTGCTTTCTCAAACGATCCGTGATTCCGTCTCCTAATAAGCTGAATCCCACACTCGCTATTACAAGGGCAAAGCCCGGACATAAACATAGCCACGGTGCCTGTGTCATATAGGTTTTTCCTTCTGATATCATCATTCCCCACTCTGATGTCGGTGCCTGCACTCCTAATCCCAAAAAGCTTAAGGATGCGCCTGCCATAATACAGATGATAATGTCTGATGAACCATATATGATCGCACTGTTAATCACATTCGGCAATATATGTCCAAATATGATCCGAAAATCAGAATATCCCAGTGTTTTAGCTGCCTGAACATATTCCTTATTCTTCTCAACAATAACTTCGCTTCGAATGATACGTGTATATTCTTTCCATCCTACCACCCAGATTGCCAGAAACACATTACGGATTCCGGTTCCTGCGATTGCAACGATCATAATAACAAAGATCATAAACGGAAATATTGTAAATGCATCCACGATACGCATTACCACCATATCCACTTTTCCACCATAGTAACCAACTACTACTCCGATAAAGGTTCCGATCACTAACGGAATCAACATCGCAAAAATACCAATACTCAGATCAACTCTTGTACCATATATCACTCTGGCAAATACATCTCGTCCAAAATTATCCGTGCCAAACCAATGTACTTTACTCGGCGCTTCTAACAGACAATCCACGTTCTGAGCCGCCGGATCCCAGCTTGTAAAGAGTCTGGGAGCAATACAGA
>CAVAVU010000057.1:0-12502 GCA_963592205.1 bacterium | reverse complement strand
ATCTCAATTTAACGGATGCGGAGTTGCGGGCAGCGTTTCGCAGAGAGTTTACGGCATTGGCTGCTTATTATGATGTGTCTCCTGTTCCGCTGCGGTTTAGAGAACAGGAAAAATAAGTGGTGAAGATGTAGTATTCCTCTATTTTAAAGTATGTCAAGAACTTTTGGCATAATGAAAAAGAGAAAAAATCGTCTATGCAAAAGTCATTTGATAGACAGCAGCATTGAATTTGATTAGAGTGGACACGAAAAGAGGTACAACTATGGAGCTAGGAAGTCAAATTAAAAAATACCGGAACGAGCTTTCATTGTTCCAGGATGCTTTGGCCGAAAAAGTCTATGTTTCGAGGCAGACAATTTCAAACTGGGAAAATGGAAAAAGCTATCCCGATGTGAACAGTCTTGTCCTTCTGAGCGAAGTATTTCAAACCTCTATTGATCATTTAATCAAAGGAGATGTCGAAGTTATGAAGAAACAAGTCAGAAGTGAGGACACACGGGAGTTTAAGCGCCTAAATACTCTATATTTTATTCTGTTTTTGACGCTGATGGTATCACCGATCCCGCTGGCGTATTATCTCAGAATTACAGGAATTGTCATCTGGATAGTTTTGGCGGCAGTAACGCTTTTCGTTGCTCTCGCCGTCGAAAAGAAGAAAAAGCAATTTGATATTCAGACTTATCGAGAAATCATTGTTTTTTTAGAAGGGAAGCGGCTTGATGAAATTGAAAAGGATCGCGAGAACGGAAAACGATCTTATCAAAAGACGCTGCTGATTATGGGGGCAGGTATTATTACATTGATTTTTGCTGTCGTGTTTGGATTGCTGTTGAGGTAAGCGGCTGCAAAATGACACAGGTATTCGTTGGGAGGAAGTTTCAATGTGGTTTTGGTGGCTTCAACAATGACGGAACATGAAGGTAAGAGTGTTTTAAATTTTTATACAGGTGAGATGGAGGTGAATTGTGAAATGAATTTTAGATTGGCAGTTATGCAAGATTTGCCCCAGTTAAAGGTCATGTACCGGAAAATTGTTAAAAACATGAATGAACATGGCATTCAAATATGGGACGACATCTATCCTTGCGAGTTTTTGGCTGAAGATATAGAAAAACAGCAACTGTATATTTTGATTGAGAATGAGAATATCATATCAGCATTTTCTCTGTGTGATACCAATGCGGGAGAAAATGCCGTTCAATGGCAGGAGAACAGCGAAAAAGCATTGTATATTGACCGGCTGGGTGTAGATGTTCGATACGCCAAAAGAGGGATCGGCAGTTTCATGCTTGCAAAAGCGAAAGAGATAGCAAAAGCATCTAAAGCTGAATATCTACGGCTTTTTGTCGTGAATGTAAATGAGCCGGCGATTAAACTTTATATCAAAAATGGTTTCATCAAGGCTGATGGCATTTTCAACGAAGTGTTCGATGATGGATTTACGCTGCATGAATATGGATATGAAGCAAAACTTTAAGTGGATTAATTGAAATACTTTAAGGAAGGAGGTTTGGCGTAGTTAAAGACTATTAGTAAAATAGGAGGATAATGACATTATGAAAGAAATAGAAATAAAGACAAAGAGATTGTCACTGCGCCCTATGTCTGACGGAGAAATTGAGACAATGATGAAGTGCATGGATTCTGGTGAACTCCGCATCGCCTACGGTGAAATGCTGGATGGCTGTAAACGCGATCCAGAGAATCGAATTTGGTATGCACCATGGAAAATGGTATTGAAGACCAGTCAGGAATCTGTTGGCGATCTCTGCTTTAAGGGACCGGTCAAAAACCATTCCGTAGAGATCGGGTATGGGGTCTTGTCAGAGCATGAGAGCAACGGATATGCGTCAGAAGCGCTTCAGGCCATGACGCAATGGGCGTTCAGCCAAAAGGACGTGGTATTTGTAGAAGCCGAAACCGACCCGGATAACAGGGCTTCCCAGCGTGTCCTTGAAAAGTGCGGCTTTGTGCCGGATGGGACGACTGGCAAGGAAGGTCCGCGCTTCGTGTTGGAACGTCCTCTCACAAACTGGTCGCCCATTTATATGCTGTTCGGTATGAGTATTGGCATGGCGATTGGTCACTTTCAGAATCAGGTGCTTTGGGGCATGGCAATCGGCATGAGTCTTGGTGTTCTTGTTGGTTTACTGCTCAACAATTCCGCAAAGAAAAACCGTGAAGCGCTCCGGTAGCAGCGCCTTTTCTTTTCGTTGAAAAACCCTATGAATTTTAGTATACTATAAGAAGAACTGAAAGCATTTGAAAGAAGGGAATATTTAAAATGGAATGGAAGAATTTTGATCTGCTTGAGTCTTATGGCAAGCTTGAAGCAATGAAAGAAGCTGTCAATGTAAAAGAAGTCATGACCGGAGAGAATGGTGCTAAGCGTGTGAGAGAGTATCAGGTACCGATGGGAAGCGGAATGACATATTCCTACGCTGCCAAACCGGTAGATGATAAATTACTTGAAGTGTTGCAGGAACTTGCTGATGAGGCAGAACTTGCAGACAAATATAAAGCATTATATAACGGTGCTGTCATTAATACAGGAGAGAAGAGACTGGTTCTTCATCAGCTGACACGCGGACAGCTTGGAGATGATGTCATAGCTGACGGTATTAATAAGAGAGAATTTTATGTTGCTCAGCAGACAAGAGCGGCTGAATTTGCTAATAAAGTACATGCCGGAGAGATCGTGAATGAGAACGGTGAGAAGTTCACTACAGCAGTACAGATCGGTATCGGCGGAAGTGACCTTGGTCCTCGTGCATTATACCTTAGCCTTGAGAACTGGGCAAAGGTTAATGGTACACATAAGATGGAAGCCAGATTTATCAGCAATGTTGATCCGGATGATGCGTCAGCAGTACTTGCATCTATTGATGTTGCTCATTCTATCTTTGTACTTGTGTCAAAATCAGGAACAACCCTTGAGACATTGACCAATGAAGCATTTGTTAAAAATGCACTTACAAGTGCAGGACTTGATCCATCTAAGCATATGGTTGCTGTTACAAGTGAGACATCTCAGCTCGCAGGCAATGCGGATTACCTGGATTCATTCTATATGGATGACTTTATCGGAGGAAGATATTCGTCTACATCAGCCGTTGGCGGTGTGATCCTTTCGCTTGCATTTGGACCGGAAGTATTCGGACGTATTTTAAAAGGATGCGCAGAAGAGGACGAACTTGCAAAGAACGCGGACATCAGGAAGAATCCGGCAATGCTGGATGCATTGATCGGTGTATATGAGCGCAATTTCCTCGGATATAGCTCGACAGCTGTGCTTCCATATTCACAGGGATTAAACCGCTTCCCGGCGCACTTACAGCAGCTGGATATGGAGTCTAACGGCAAGAGCGTGAACCGTTTCGGAGAGAAGATTGATTATGTGACAGGACCGGCGATTTTCGGTGAACCTGGAACGAATGGTCAGCATTCATTCTATCAGCTTCTGCATCAGGGAACAGGAATTATTCCGCTCCAGTTTGTTGGATTTAAACAGAATCAGATGGACAATGATGTAGTGATTCAGGGAAGTACAAGCCAGCAGAAGCTTTGTGCCAATGTAGCTGCCCAGATCATGGCGTTTGCGTGCGGTAAAGATGATGAGAACCGCAACAAATACTTTGAGGGAGGAAGACCGTCAAGTATTATCGTGGGCGATCAGCTGAATCCGGAGACACTCGGAACACTTCTTGCACACTTTGAGAATAAAGTAATGTTCCAGGGCTTTGTATGGAATATTAACAGTTTCGATCAGGAAGGTGTTCAGCTTGGTAAAGTACTTGCGAAGAAAGTGCTTGCAAAGGAGACTGACGGAGCGCTTACAGAATACAGTAAATTACTTGGAATCTTTTAATTGACAAGAGAACAGTGGTAACATTTATAAAAGTCCAAACAGCAAAGCAGATGTATAATATGTATTTGTGTTGTTTGGACTTTTATGAGTTCGTAAAGTGAAATATAATATTTTAAGATAGGACAAAGGAGAATACGATGTCAAAAAATATGATTTGGATTACAGGAGCAGACGGTCATGTAGGCACTGCTCTTCATAAGGTACTTCCGGAGCATGGCTATCGTGTATTGTGCACGAATAAGGACGATGTGGATGTAACAGACATGGCGGCAGTGCGTTTGTATGCGGAAATGAACCGTCCGACGGTTATTATTAACTGCGCAGCGCTGACGAATCCGGCGGAATGTGAGGCAAATGCAGAGGAAGCCTATAAGGTAAATGCAATTGGCGCAAGAAATCTTGCAACAGCAGCAGAGCGTCTGGGGGCAAAAATGATCCAGCTGTCTACGGATGATGTGTTTGACGGTAACAGCGAAGTACCGTATAACGAATTCGATAATCCGGTTCCAAGATCAATTTACGGTAAATCTAAGCTTGCCGGTGAACAGATGGTCAGCAGTCTCTGCACCAGACATATCATTATCCGGTCCTCCTGGGTATATGGAACCGGAGCGGATTTTGTACATGAATTTCTGGATGCTGAGGGCACGATCGAGAAGGCTTCTGACGAATGGGCAGTGCCGACCAGTGCAAAAGAACTGGCGAAAGTAATCATGAATCTGATCGACGGCACAAATTATGGTATTTTCCATGTTGTATGTACCGGTGGACCGGTCAGCCGTTATGAGTATGCGCTTAAGCTCAAAGAGTTGACAGGAAAGAATATCGAAGTGAAAGCAACGGCAGGACAGAAGCATGTGCGCCCGGTATATTCTCTGTTGGATAATATGATGCTTCGTATCTGCGGACTGGAAGAGCCGGCAGACTGGGAAGAAAGCCTGCGGGAATTTCTGAAGGAAATAAGATAAGCGATAGATAAACTATGGAGAAATTATCGATAGATTATAGATGAGGCAAGGAGAGAGACATTGAAAGAGAAAAAGAAAAAAATTGGTCTTACAACGCAGATATTTGCGGCATTGATCCTCGGATGTCTGTGTGGTGTGATTATGCATTATTTTGTGCCATCCGGATATGTAAAAGATACCGTATTTGTCAATGGCATATTCTATGTAGTTGGTAACGGATTTATCCGTTTGATGAAAATGTTGGTAGTTCCGCTGGTATTCTGCTCACTGGTGTGTGGAAGTATGGCGATGGGTGATACCAAGAGCCTGGGTAAGATTGGTGTAAAGGCGCTCCTCTTTTACCTGGTGACAACAGCGCTTGCAATCAGCGTGGCACTTGCTGTCGGACATCTGATCAATCCGGGGATCGGACTGGATATTTCAGGAGTAGAAGCAGTTGAAACATCAACAGCAGAAGCAGTCAGTACCGCTGATACGATCCTGAATATCATTCCGGAGAATCCGATCGCAGCACTGGCAAATGGCGAAATGCTGCAGGTTATCGTATTTGCGTTATTTGTCGGTATCCTGCTTGCAAAGCTTGGTGAGCGTGTGGATACGGTGGCGAATTTCTTTTCGCAGTTTAATGATGTGATGATGGAAATGACGAGCACGGTTATGCTGGCGGCTCCGATCGGCGTATTCTGCCTGATCGCAAAGACGTTTTCCGGAATCGGATTCAGCGCATTCCTTCCGCTGGCAAAATATATGATCGGTGTATTACTGGCTCTTGCAATCCAGTGCTTTGGCGTATATCAGATTCTGCTGAAGGTACTGACCGGATTAAATCCGATGAAATTCCTGAAGAAATTTGCGCCGGTTATGAGCTTCGCATTTTCAACAGCGACATCCAACGCCACGATCCCGCTGTCTATCGAGACACTGGATGAGAAACTTGGCGTGTCCAGAAAGGTAAGCTCCTTTACGATTCCGTTGGGAGCAACGATCAATATGGACGGAACTGCGATCATGCAGGGCGTGGCAGTTGTATTTGCGGCACAGGCATACGGAATTGTGCTGAAACCGGCAGACTATGCGACCGTTATTCTGACAGCGACACTTGCTTCTGTAGGAACTGCCGGTGTACCGTCAGTCGGACTGGTAACACTGTCGATGGTATTTGCATCGGTAGGTCTTCCGGTAGAAGCGATCGGTCTGATCATGGGTATTGACCGAATTCTGGATATGAGCCGTACGGCGGTTAATATTACCGGAGATGCGGTGTGCACGACAATTATTGCGCATCAGAATAAGCTGCTTGACAGAGAGATTTTCAATGCGGATCTGAAAAAGCAAAACTAAGAGCCTGAGAGCTATGAATAAAGCCAGGACATAATGAAAATACTTGCAATTTTGTATCAGATTGTATATGATAAAGGTGGTTAGTAGATGCTAACCACCTTTTTTTAAATGTATGGTTAGAGATAACTAATTGATAGAGAGGTAGGGTTATGTTTTTAGAGATCAAAGGAATTAAAAAGCATTTTGGCGAGGGGGAAAGCCGTGTCAATGTATTAAAGGGCATTGACATGAGCATGGAAAAAGGGGAAATCTGCGTCCTGTTAGGACCGTCCGGTTCGGGCAAGTCTACACTGCTGAATATCCTTGGCGGTATTGACCAGGCAGACGACGGATACATTTCCATCGGCGGTGAACGGACAGGAGATATGTCAGAGAAAGAACTGACGTTATATCGTAGAAAGCATCTGGGTTATGTGTTTCAGATGTACAATCTGATCCCGAATCTGAGTATAAGAGAAAATATCGAGGTTGGTGCATACTTAAGCGATAATCCGCTGGATGTTGACGATCTGATGAAGACACTTGGACTGTATGAACATCGGAACAAATTACCGAATCAGTTATCCGGTGGACAGCAGCAGCGTACCGCAATTGGAAGAGCAATCGTGAAGAATCCGGATATTTTGCTGTGTGACGAGCCTACGGGTGCGCTGGATTATCACACATCCAAAGAAATATTACAGCTGATTGAGGATGTGAATCAGAAATACGGTAATACGGTCGTGATTGTTACCCATAACGGAGAGATTGAACATATGGCAGATCGTGTGGTGAAGCTTCGTGACGGCATGATACGTAAGAACTATATGAATGAGCATAAGATACCTGCGATGGATCTGGAATGGTAGGTGGCGGTAATGAAGAATCCACTGAATAAGAGACTTCCGCGGGAACTTAAGAGTGAATTTGGTAAATATCTGGTGCTGTTCATTTTTCTGGCAGGGATGATCGCGCTGGTGTCCGGATTCCTGGTGGCCGATGGAAGTATGCTTAAGGCATATGATCAGAGTTTTGAAAAATATAATATCGAAGACGGTAATTTTGAACTGGATGCAGAAGCATCGGAGGCATCGATACAGAAGATTGAAGAGGGCGGGGTGACGGTATATCCGAATTATTATATAGAAGAAGAGACAAAGGATGTAGACAGTACCCTTCGAATCTTCAAGACTCGTACAGAGGTTGATAAGGTCTGCCTGATGGAGGGGGAAATGCCTGAAAAGGCAGATGAGATCGCCATTGACCGTATGTATGCGGATAATAATGAATTAAAGGTTGGAGAAGATCTGACAGTCGGCAAGCAGACACTGAAGATTACCGGGCTTGTGGCATTATCCGATTACAGTGCACTATTTTCTAATACATCGGATATGATGTTTGATGCCAAAAAGTTCGGTGTAGCAATCATGACAGAAGATGGATTTTCCACATTAGATGATACGCATATCCATTACAGTTATGCATGGAAATACGATAATCCTCCGAAAGATGATACGGAAGCCAAGACGATGGGAGAAGATTTCCTGAAGAAACTGGCGAAAAACGGAACGATTAAGAATTATATTCCGGAATTTGTCAATCAGGCAATTATCTTTACGGGCGATGATATGGGCGGCGACGGTGCGATGTTTACCGCTTTTCTGTATATTGTTGTAGCGATTATTGCATTCGTATTTGCGATTACAACAAGCAATACGATAGCCAAAGAAGCAACTGTTATCGGTACGCTGAGAGCGTCCGGATATACAAAACGGGAACTGATCCGGCATTATATGACCATGCCCGTGATTGTAATGCTGATTGCAGCGGTTATTGGAAATATACTGGGTTATACGGTGCTGAAAGGCTATATGGCGGCGATGTATTACGGCAGTTACAGTCTGCCGACCTATGTGACCATATGGAGTGCGGATGCATTTGTCAAGACAACATTAGTTCCAATCCTGATTCTGATGTTGATCAACTATGTGACACTTAGAAGCAAGCTGTCCATGTCTCCACTCAAATTTATGCGGAGAGATCTCAGCAGAAGGAAAAAGAAGAAGATTGTCCATCTGAGCAGTCGCATGAATTTTGTGACGAGATTTCGGCTCAGGATCATTTTCCAGAACGTACCGAACTATATTACAATCTTTATCGGTGTGTTCTTTGCTAATCTGATTCTGTTGTTTGGTATGATGTTCAGTCCGCTTTTAGCGCATTTTGAACAGGATATAACACATAGCATGCTATGTAAATATCAATATGTGCTCCAGGATATGGATAATGAAGAACTGGCAGATGCGCCGGATGGCACGATGACTAATGTGTTATATAAATTCTATACAGATTCACTGCTGTCTACATCTACAGAGGGGGCAGAAAAGTACAGCGTAACTACATTAAAGACACAGGAAGGTAAGCTGAAAAGCGAGGACGTCATGGTATATGGCATCAGCCCGGACAGTGCATATGTGGATATTGATTTTGAAAATCCGGAGGATATCTATGTCTCTAATGCATTTGCAGAAAAGCACAATTTACATGTAGGGGACAGTGTTACGTTAGATGAGCCATATGATGATGGCGATTATACATTTAAGATCACAGGAATTTATACATATCCGGCATCTATTGCAGTCTTTATGGAGCAGGAACAGTATAATAAAATATTCGATAAACGGGACGGATATTTTAATGGGTATTTCTCAGATAAGAAGATTACCGATATCAGTGATGAACTGGTATCGACGGTCATTACCAAGGATGATCTGGATAAGACCTGCAGACAGTTGGAAATCTCCATGGGAAATATGATGATATTGTTCAAGGGCTTTGGTGTGATTATGTTTGCACTGATCATTTATCTGCTGTCCAAGATCATTATCGAAAAGAATGCGCAGGCGATATCCATGGCGAAGATTCTTGGATATACAAATCGTGAGATTAACCGTTTATATATCACTGCAACAACGATTGTAGTAATATTATCCGTGATACTCACAATTCCGTTAGCCAATATTACGATTGAGGAGATCTGTAAAGTTGCATTTGCACAGTTTTCCGGTTGGCTGCCATATTACGTACCGAAGATTACATTTGTGAAAATGTTTGCGGCAGGAGTAATTGCTTATGCGCTGGTTGCATTTTTCCAGATACGGAAGGTGAAACGGATACCGATGACAGATGCATTGAAAAATGTAGAATAGACACAAAAGAGTGCTTCGAAAGAGGCACTCTTTTTAACTGCTGTTTTCTGGGATTCAAGCTTTTATTAGTTGAAAAACTGTGCTAACATTAAATAAGTGTATGAATAAGAGAGGAGGCGTTAAGAGAATGACTTTGAAAAAACTTCCGATAGGAATTGAAAGTTTTGAGAAAATCCGTACCGATGTTTTTTACTATGTGGATAAGACGAAAATGATAGAAAAACTTTTGGATAACTGGGGAGAGGCGAATCTTTTTACGCGTCCGCGCCGCTTTGGTAAGTCTTTGAATATGAGTATGCTGAAGAGTTTCTTTGAAATAGGAACAGACAAGCATCTTTTTGATGGGTTGTATATTGACCGGCAAAAAGAATTGTGTGAAAAGTATATGGGAAAATATCCAGTGGTGTCTATCAGTCTTAAGGGCGTGAATGCAGAAAATTACGAGGATGCGAAAGCACTCCTGCGTAAAGTAATCAATGAAGAAGCCAGAAGGTTGCAGTTCCTGCTGGAAAGTGATCGCCTGACAGTGGCAGATAAGGAATTGTACAGTCAGATGCTGATAAAAGAGATGGATGAAGAAACCATCGTATATAGTATCCGCGAAATGACGGAACTTTTGTATAAGCATTATCACAAAAGGGTTATTGTATTAATTGATGAGTATGATGTACCGCTAGCAAAAGCAAATGACAGGGGCTATTATGATCAGATGGTGTTGTTGAGAAATCTGTTCGAGAATGCGTTAAAGACAAATAATAACCTTTATTTTGCAGTTTTAACAGGATGTCTTCGGGTAGCCAAGGAAAGCATATTTACCGGGTTGAACAATTTTAAAGTATATTCGTTGAACAATACGATGTTTGATGAGTTTTTTGGATTTACAGATAACGAAGTTCAGCAGATGCTCGCATATTATGGTCAGGAGAAGTGTTTTGATACGGTAAAGGAATGGTATGATGGATATCGTTTTGGTGATGTTGATGTATATTGTCCATGGGATGTGATTAATTATTGTATGGAGCATCGGGAAAATCCTAAATTACAGCCAAGAAATTATTGGCTGAATACCAGTGGCAATGATGTGATCAGACACTTTGTGGAAAATGTAGAAGGTGAAAAGAGACTGGCAAAGTCTGAACTGGAACGGTTGGTTAATGGAGAAAGTGTACAAAAAGTAATTCAGGAGGAACTTACGTATAAAGAATTGTACAGTTCTATGGATAACCTTTGGAGTGCATTGTATATGACCGGTTATTTAACCGAAAAAGGCGAAGCGAACGGAAATGTGCATAATCTGATGATACCGAATCTGGAAATCAGAAATATTGTTACAGAACAGATTCTGGCAATGTTCCGGGATAAAGTACCTGAAGATGGGAAAATGTTGGAGCAGTTCTGTGCTGCACTGGAGAACGGAGAATCAGATGAAGTAGAACGTATTTTTTCGGAATACATGCAGAAGACAATCAGCGTGCGGGATACATTTGTCAGAAAACCGACAAAAGAGAATTTTTACCATGGCATTTTGCTGGGCATACTTGGGTATAAAGCAGGATGGACTGTGATGTCTAATAAAGAATGTGGAGAGGGATTCAGCGATATTTTGATACGTATGGATGAGTCTGACGTGGGAATCATTATAGAGATTAAATATACGGAAAAGGATAAGATGCTAGCTGAGTGTGAAAAGGCATTGAGACAGATCGACAGCCGGCATTATACGGATGCATTTCGTTATGAAGAGTCAGAGATCCAGACTGTACTTAAATATGGTATTTCATGTAATAGAAAGAGCTGCTGTGTGCGCATGGGCAGAGAAGAGTTAAAACAGCAGCAATAAGAAAAGAGGGAGTAATCATGCGAGAGCAATTGACAAAAAGTGATGTAGAGAAGATACAGGAAGAGATTGAATATCGGAAGCTTGTGGTCAGAAAGAATGCTATCGAGGCGGTTAAAGAAGCCAGAGCACATGGAGATCTTAGTGAGAATTTTGAATATCATGCGGCAAAAAAGGATAAGAATCAGAATGAGAGCCGTATCCGTTATCTGGAGCGTATGTTAAAAACGGCGGAGGTGATTGATGATTCATCTGCGGATAATGAAGTCGGTATTAATAATACGGTAACACTTTACTGCGAAGATGATGATGAGACGGAAGTATATAAGCTGGTAACATCAGTAAGAGGAAGTTCGCTGAACGGTCGCATCAGCATTGAATCACCGATGGGAAAGGCACTGCTCGGACACAAAGAAGGAGACCGGGTGTATATCGAAGTACAGCCAGGAGCCGGATATTATGTAGTGATCAAAAAGATAGATAAAACGGGAGAAAGCGAAGAAGATACGATTCGTAAATTCTAGTTTTTTATCATGTGTATCAGATAAGAAGAATCATAGAAAAGAATTGAGATAAAAAAGAAAAGGAGATATTATGGATCAGAAATTATATGCTCAGGTAGAACCAAAGGCAGAGTTTCTAATACAGGCATTGCCGTATATTCGGGATTTTAGCGATAAAATCGTAGTAATAGAATATGGCTGCCGTAAGTATCTGAGTCCGCTTGATGAGCAGGCTCTGATGCAGGATATTGCGTTGCTGAAAACAGTTGGTATGCGTCCGGTTGTTGTACATGATACGCCGATGGGAGCAGACAAGTTTCGTGAAAATAAAAGAATTGCCAAACTGATTGAATTGTGTGGTGTAAAAGCCATCGGCATCTGCGGTATGGATCTGGATACGCTGCATATGGCGTTGGATAATGATTTTATTCCAGTCATTGTGCCGAATGATATTGATAATGAATACGAGTTGATTGATCCGAAAGATGCATCGTTGGAAGTTGCAGTTGGCTTAAAGGCAGACAAGTTAGTCTATCTGTCATCCCACAGAGGTATCTGGAAGGATACGGAACGTACAAAGGTGTATCCGAGGCTTACCGTGGCTGAAGTGCACCAACTTCTGGATGAAGGCAAAGTAACAGAGGGCGTGATGTCCAGGGTGGAGCGCGGTTTTCAGGCAGTAGAACAGGGCGTGAACCGTGTGCATCTGGTAGATGGACGAATTCCGCATGCTCTGATTCTGGAATTCTTCAGCAAGGCAGGTGTCGGAACTATCATTATCAAAGAAAAAGATATCC
>CAVAVU010000056.1:0-5002 GCA_963592205.1 bacterium | reverse complement strand
GTGGCAAAGTATCTGGGATTCAGATACACCATTCTTCCGGCAACAGCCCTGGCGTTCTACACGCTGGCATCTGTGTCGCGAATTATGAGATCCAGTATGCTGGAAGTAACATCACAGGATTATATAAAGACAGCTCGTTCTAAAGGATTGTCTGAGTTCAGAATCACATTCAAGCATCAGATCCGTAATGCGATCATGCCTGTAATGACAATTCTGGGACCTACAGTAGCGTCTGTACTTACCGGTACATTCGTTATCGAGTCTATTTTTGCTATTCCTGGAATGGGTAAATATTATGTATCAAGTGTAAATGAAAATGATTATGCGATGATTCTTGGAATGACTATATTCTATGGTTTCTTCCTTGTAACGTGTAATCTGATCGTAGATATTATGTACGGCGTGGCCGATCCACGAGTACGTATTGGTAAAAGGTAGGTGAGAGAAGTGGCTGAACTGAACAAAGAAATGTTTACTATTAAGGGTAAAAATACAGAACGTATGGAATCCATCAGCAGACCGTCACTCTCTTTCTGGCAGGATGCATGGCGCAGATTAAGAAAGAACCGCGCCGCATTTATCGGACTTTGCATTATCGTGCTGTATGCATTGCTTGCAATATTTGCACCAATGCTCAGTCATTATGGATTTTCAACTATGGACCCGGATGCGATCCATGCTTCACCGTCTGCAGCACACTGGCTCGGATGTGATGCGACAGGTCGTGACCTGTGGGTACGTACATGGATGGGAGCAAGAACATCTCTGACAATCGGTCTGCTTTCTGCATTCATTAACATGTGTGTAGGTGCAGTAATCGGTGGTCTGTGTGGATACTACGGCGGTAAGCTGGATATGATCGTCATGCGTATAGTTGATGTATTATATGGTATCCCAAGTTTGATCATTACCATTCTGGTTATGATCGTATTAGGTAAGGGTATTACATGTCTGATCGTTGCGATGTGTATCGTAGGTTGGATCGGTACCTGTCGTTTCGTTCGAGGCGAGGTATATCGTCTGAAAGAGCAGGATTTCGTAATGGCAGCTAAGGTACTCGGTATTCCGGATATCGTAATTATCCTTCGTCACATCATTCCGAATATTCTTGGTATGATGGTAACAAACCTGTGTATGGCTATTCCAAACGCAATCTTCCAGGAAGCGTTCTTGAGTTACATCGGTCTGGGTATTGCACCTCCGAACTGTAGCTGGGGAGTTCTGGCAAAAGAAGGTATCCAGTTCCTGCGGATCCATCCGCATGAGATTGTTATGCCGGCGTTTTTCATCTGTACAACGATGCTTGCCCTGAACCTGCTGGGTGATGGACTGCGCGATGCAGTAGATCCAAAGCTTCGTGGAACTGAATAGGAGGAGCAGAAGATGTCTGAAAGAGAAAATATTCTTGAATTAAAGAATGTAGTATATTCCTTCCACACCTATGGTGGAGAAGTAAAAGCTGTACGTGATGTCAGCTATGAAGTCCGCCAGGGTGAGATTCTGGGAATCGTGGGAGAGTCCGGATGTGGAAAGAGTGTAACAGCTCAGTGTATTCTGCGTCTGAATCCGGAACCGCCTGGATTCTTCGAAGGTGGAGAAATCTTATACAAAGGACAGGATGTCCTGAAAATGTCTAAAAAAGAGATCCGTAAGATCAGGGGACGTGAGATTGGATTCGTATTCCAGGATCCGATGACTTCCCTGAACCCGACCATGAGAGTTGGTGCTCAGATCGAAGAGGTATTCCTCGGACGTACGGATGTCAGCAAAAAAGAAGTAAAAGAAAGAGCTATGGATATCATGCGTCTGGTAGGTATCTCTGATGTAGAGAAACGTTACAAACAGTATCCGCATGAGCTTTCAGGAGGTATGAAACAGCGTGTTAT
This sequence comes from bacterium, assembly GCA_963592205.1. Classification (GTDB taxonomy): domain Bacteria; phylum Bacillota; class Clostridia; order Lachnospirales; family Lachnospiraceae; genus Claveliimonas. The sequence continues at coordinate 3,116 of CAVAVU010000056.1, read as the reverse complement.
GATCGCAATCGCCCTGGTTAGCCGTCCAAGCGTAATTATCTGTGATGAGCCAACTACATCTCTGGACGTTACAATTGAAGCTCAGATTCTGGATCTGCTGCTGGAACTCCGCGAGAAGCTTGGCACATCTATCATCATGATCACACATGACCTGGGTGTTATTTCCCGTCTGTGCGACCGTGTAGTAGTAATGTATGGTGGTAAGGTTGTGGAAAAAGGTGAGATTGGTGAAATCTTCTACAATACTGCGCATCCATATACCAAAGGTCTGATGCAGTCTATCGCCAAACTGGATACAGCCAAAGGCGAGAAACTGAAACCAATCGAAGGTACACCTCCGGATCTGTTTGCACCACCGAAAGGATGTCCATTTGCTGCAAGATGCGAGTATTGCATGGATGTCTGTGAACAGTTACCGCCAGAGGCATATCAGGTAGCAGATGATCATACAACATTCTGCTGGCTGCAGCATGAGATGGCACCGGAAACAGACCTGAAAAAAGCAACAGCTAAGAAAGGAGAGGTGTAAAATGGAAAATGAAAACAAACAGCCTCTCGTACAGGTAAAAGATCTGTGTAAATATTTCCAGATTAATCGACATGCTACTTTGAAAGCTGTAGATCATGTAAGTTTTGACATTTATAAAGGTGAGACAATCGGTCTTGTAGGTGAGTCCGGATGTGGTAAGTCTACGACAGGCCGTTGTATGATCCGTCTGTATGAACCTACAGAAGGAGAAGTTATTTACGATGGCAAGGATATTACTAAGCTGACAAAAGAAGAACAGAAACTGTTCTGTCAGAAGGTGCAGATGATCTTCCAGAATCCATATGCATCTCTGAATCCTCGTATGACAGTTAAAGAGATTGTTGGAGAGGGTATTAAGCATCATGGATTAGCTGACAAGGATGTAGATAAAAAGGTAGAAGAACTTCTGGAGACAGTTGGTCTGAATAAAGATCATATGTCCCGTTTCCCTCACGAGTTCTCTGGTGGACAGAGACAGCGTATCGGCATCGCCCGTGCACTTTCTGTAGATCCGGAATTCATCATCTGTGATGAGCCGATCTCAGCCCTGGACGTATCCGTTCAGGCACAGGTTATCAATATGCTGAAAGAACTGCAGGAGACAAGAGGACTGACATACCTGTTCATTGCTCATGACCTGAGCGTTGTTAAGTACATTTCTGACCGAGTAGTTGTAATGTACCTTGGAACTATTGTGGAGACAGCGGAGACAGAAGAATTGTATTCTAATCCGATGCATCCATATACAAAGGCACTGCTTTCTGCCATTCCGGAAGCCGATCCGGATAAGGCTAAGAGCAATAAACGTATCCCGATCAAAGGAGAGATTCCTAGTCCGATCAATCCGAAGGAAGGATGCCGTTTTGCAGGACGCTGCCAGTATGCTACTGAGAGATGTCATCAGGAGACACCACAGGCAAGAGAAGTTAAGCCGGGACATGTGGTTGCATGCCATCTGATGGATGAACAGTAAAATGTATCTATTGCATAGCTGATGCGATTGTGAAATAATAGGAAGTGGGTAACCACTTCCTATTTTTGTGCGATGAATGAGATGACATTGATTGCACACCGGGCAGGCGTTAACCTGCAGTGAGACGAATGGGAATGAAAAATACAGAAAAGAGGTAATGACAGGATGAAGGCAGAATTTCATAAAGGCAATCGAGAGAGATTATATGCAAAGCTTCCGGCAGGATCCTTACTCGTAATGTTCTCCGGTGAAGAGATCACCAAGACCAATGATGAGTATTATCCATTCTTTGCAGACAGAAGCTTTGTATACCTGACAGGTCTGGAGTGCAAGGAGGCAGTTCTTCTGGCAGCAAAAGACGCGGAAGGCAGTGTAGAGGAACGTATTTATATTCTTCCGCCGGATGCATTTGCAGAGAGATGGACAGGCGTGCGTGTAAAGCCGTATGAGGCAACAGAGATTTCAGGGGCAGAAGATATCCGTTCCAATGAGAAATTCGAGACAGACTTCCGCGCGCTGGCAATGAGCGGCAACTACGGATATTTGTATCTGGATCTGTTCCGCGTAAATGCAAAGGACATTGACCGTCCGGCTCAGAGATTCCTGAACTACGTACAGCAGCAGGTACCGTTCTTTACCATTGGTAATGCCAATGTACTGGTAAGAGAACTGAGACTGATCAAGCAGCCATGCGAGATCGAAGCACTGCGTCAGGCAGAGAAGATCACGAAGGCTGGTATCGTAGCGATGATGGAAGCGTCTAAACCTGGCATGTATGAATATCAGTATAAAGCAGAATTTGACCGTGCGCTGGGACAGTTCGGACCGAAAGGACCTGGATTCCCGTCTATCATTTCTGCAGGTAAGAATAACTTCTGCATTCACTATTACAGCTATCAGGGACAGGCTCAGGATGGCGATATGGTGCTGAATGACGTGGGAGCACAGTGGGATAATCTGATCACAGATGTATCACGTGGATGGCCTTGTAACGGTAAATACAGCGAAAAGCAGAAGCTGTTGTTTAACTGTGCGCTGGAGACGTCTAATCATATGTTCTCAATCGTGAAGCCTGGTATGGAGATGAAAGAAGTAGATGCTGAGATCCGCAGATACAACTGTGAGCAGTTGAAGCAGGCAGGTGTGCTGAAATCATACGATGAGATTGGTACATATATGTGGCACGGTGGAGCACATCACATTGGTTACGATGTACATGATGTGGTTAAGACACCGGAGACAATCGCACCGGGTATGGCATTCTGCATCGACGTAGGCATCTACCATGAAGAGTGGGGCATCGGATTCCGTCTGGAAGATAACTGTCTGGTAACAGAGAATGGATGTGAGAATCTGTCGGGAGATATTCCGAGAACAGTAGAAGATATAGAAGCGATTATGAATTAAGTCATAAATTATGAAAATATATTTGCAATAATTTCGAATAAGTGATTGACGTAGAATAAAGAAAGAGGTATTATCTATGTAAATATAATATGCTATGTCGAAAAACTGTTTGAAAAAATAAACATACTGTTGAATAAAAAATATTTGCTATTTAGACAAAGCTGAGTATACAATAAATAGAGTAGGTCTTTTGGGCTTAACAGCAGG
>CAVAVU010000055.1:0-9694 GCA_963592205.1 bacterium | reverse complement strand
GCTGTAAACGTCATAAAACAGCATGTTTCTGTTTGCAAAAATAAACCAGGCTTGTTTTTGTAAATTTTTAACAATAATTTTCACAATTTGCTGTTTTTTTTGTAATATTTGTTCACATACGGTAAATTCTATGTTATAATTGACATATATCATCCATACAGCGAGGAAATATAGCAAAAAGGGGTGACGCCATGATTAAGAAAGAAATGATAGCAATGCTGCTTGCAGGTGGTCAGGGAAGCCGGCTGGGTATCCTGACATCGAAAGTGGCCAAGCCTGCTGTTGCATTTGGCGGCAAATATCGAATCATTGATTTTCCGCTCAGCAACTGCATTAATTCGGGCGTTGACACAGTAGGTGTGCTGACGCAGTATCAGCCATTACGGCTGAACACACACATCGGTATCGGAATTCCGTGGGATCTGGATCGCAACATCGGCGGTGTATCGATCCTGCCTCCATATGAGAAGAGCACGAACAGTGAATGGTATACCGGCACTGCCAATGCCATTTACCAGAATATGGAATATATGGAAAGTTTTCATCCGGATTATGTACTGATCCTATCCGGCGATCACATTTACAAGATGGATTATGAGATCATGCTGGATTACCACAAAGAGCATCAGGCGGATGTGACCATTGCAGCTATGCCGGTTCCGATGGAAGAAGCAAGCAGGTTCGGCATCGTAGTAACCGGAGAAAATGGCGAGATACAGGAGTTTCAGGAGAAACCACTTCATCCTAAGAGTAATCTTGCTTCTATGGGAATCTACATTTTCAGCTGGCCGGTTTTAAAAGAAGCACTTTTAAAGCTGCGGTCAGTACCGGGATGTGACTTTGGAAAGCATGTAATCCCGTACTGCCACGAAGAAGGACGTCGATTATTTGCTTATGAATATAATGGCTACTGGAAAGATGTCGGAACCTTATCTTCCTACTGGGAAGCAAATATGGAACTGATCGACATCGTTCCGGAATTTAATTTATACGAAGAATATTGGAAGATCTACACCAACAGTGATCTGATTCCTCCGCAGTATATCTCTTCCCAGTCCGTGATCGACCGGAGCATTATCGGTGACGGTTCTGAGATTTACGGAGAAGTACATAGCTGCGTGATCGGTTCCGGTGTGCAGATCAGCAGTGGTTCCATCGTCCGCGACTCAATTATCATGAAGGATGTCGTGATCGGCGAGAACTGCATCATCGACAAAGCGATCATTGCTGAAGATGCCGTAATCGGTAATTCCGTAACACTCGGCACGGGAGCCGACACACCGAACCGTATGCGGCCGGATATCTACACTTCCGGTCTGGTGACGATTGGCGAACGTTCCGTGATCCCTGACAATGTACAAGTCGGTCGTAATACTGCTGTCAGCGGTACTACAACAGCAAGTGACTATCCGGACGGTTTACTGGACAGCGGTGAGACACTGATAAAGGCAGGTGAGCGGATATGAGAGCAGCAGGAATCATCCTTGCCGGAGGCAATAACCTCCGCATGAAAGAACTTACCAACAAGCGGGCAGTTGCTGCCATGCCGATTGCCGGCAGTTACCGCGCGATCGACTTCGCGCTCAGCAATATGTCCAATTCACAGATCCGTCAGGTGGCAGTCCTGACGCAATATAATTCCCGTTCCCTGAACGAACATCTCAACTCTTCTAAATGGTGGGATTTCGGCAGAAAGAACGGTGGACTTTTCGTATTTACACCGACCATCACCAAAGAAAACGGTGACTGGTACCGGGGTACGGCAGATGCCATTTACCAGAATATGCATTTTCTGAAGAAATGTAATGAACCATATATCATCATTGCTTCGGCAGATGCAGTATACAAAATGGACTACCAGAAGGTGCTGAATTATCACGTTGAAAAGGGCGCTGATATTACTGTCGTATGCACCGAAATGAATCCTCTGGACGACATCGGCAGGTTCGGAACACTGAAGATGGATGACGAGATGCGGATACAGGAATTTGAGGAAAAGCCTGTTATTGCTTCATCCAATACCATTTCCACAGGTATCTATGTGATCCGGCGCCACGACCTGATCGATCTGATCGAGCAGAGTGCAGAGGAAGGAAGATTTGATTTTGTAACCGATATCCTTATCAGATACAAGAAGCTGAAAAAGATATACGGTTATAAAATAAACAGCTATTGGAGCAACATGGCTACGGTCGATGCTTACTATCGAACCAATATGGACTTTTTAAAACCGAATGTAAGGCAGTATTTCTTTAAGGAATATCCAAGCATTTACTCTAAGGCAAGCGATCTGCCGCCGGCAAAATACAATCCCGGATCGGTGGTCAGAAACAGCCTTGTAGCAAGTGGATGCATTATTAACGGTACGGTCGAGAACTCCGTTCTGTTCAAGAAAGTATTCGTAGGTAATAATTGCGTGATCAAGAACTCAATTATCCTGAACGATGTATATCTGGGAGACAATACTTATATCGAAAACTGCATCGTTGAAAGTCGGAATACCATTCGTGCGAACACTCGTCACGTTGGAGAAAATGCTGTGAAAATAGTGGAAGAAAAAGATGAGAGGAATGCCGGCTAGAACTACCGCCGGAGAAAGGAGCTGAATACGCCATGCAGATTACAGATGTACGTGTGCGCAAAGTTGCAAAGGAGGGAAAGCTCAAAGCTGTGGTATCTATTACTATGGATGAGGAATTCGTAGTACATGATATCAAAGTGATCGAGGGTGAAAAGGGGCTTTTCATTGCAATGCCTAGCAAGAAGACAACAGACGGTGAATATCGGGATGTTGCACATCCAATCAACTCTGGCACAAGAGAGCGGATTCAGAGCATAATTCTTAAAAAATACGAAGAAGCTATGCAGGAAGATTCTCAAGAGACAGCATAGGTTTTGACATCAAGGTGAGGTACATTATCCGGGATTAGGCAAAGAAGAAGGGCATACCACTGACGGTGATATGCCTTTTCTTATAGTCTTATATCGTTGTATACAATATTCTTCTGTTTCAGCAATTCTTCTTCTCTGTGATGACAGGTAAATAACAGCACCTGTCTTCCTGATTCTGCCAGCCACATCAGTGCCCGTTCCAGGCGAACATCATCATAATATGCAAAGGTATCATCCAGAATGATCGGATAATCTTCTGCATACAACAGGTCTGCCACTGCCACCCGCAACGTGAAATAAATCTGCTCCAGCGTTCCCTGACTAAGCTGTTCTACTGCGATCTGGCGGTTCTCATGCCACACATGCATATGCAGCGAATCATCAATCACAAGACGGTTGTATTTGCCATCCGTCAGCTCCTCAATGATCGCAGATGCCTTGCGGTTCAATACCTGTTCCATCTGCTTCTGCATTTCCAGCGTCAGCATATCCAGACGACCGATCGCCATCATAAGTGCTTCTCTCCTGCGATCCAGTTCCCGGTAATCTACACTCATATGATCCAGTTCCCGAAGGCTTTCCTGCAGATTCTCATATTCAATCTGCTTTTCCTTCCGCATACTGATTAATTGCTCTTTCTTCCACCGAAGCTTCTCCGTCGATATCAGTTCTTCCCCGTCATCCAGTTCCTCCGGTACTTCTTCCGTCTTCGCTTTCCGCTTGCCAACCTTCATCCGGTTCCAGATGTAGATGATACCAAGTACGATAACTACAGTTGTAACCAGGGAATTCCAAGGTCCGGGCAATGCACACATCAGCAGTATACAGACTGCTATGATCGCCACAATTTCCAGTGGATGCACTCTCCATTTGGATGTAGGCACTTCCTCTGTCGGTTCCTCTTCCACTTCATCCACATCCCGGTACTCTAACTCCAATTCGACTTCCTTTAACTCACTGTCCATATAATGGACATCACGCCATACGTGTGCTGCTTCCTGTTCCAGCGACTCACGCTTGCGTTCTTTTTGCTGCAGCATCTCTCTGGCTTCCCGATCAGCTTCTTTCTTCTTCGCAAGTAGTTCTGCCCTTGCCGCCGATACATCGATATCACTGTCTCCGGTCATGTAATAACCGGTCGCATAATTCTTAAGCTCCGCCGCCAGCGCCTGATTGGTCGCTGCATGAAGCTGTCCGATACACAGCGTATTCTCATAGGAAGGTGCCGTCAATCCGTCAAGTAGCATCTCCAGATCACCATTCTCCGGAGATAATTCTTCGCCATCCGTCTCACAATAAAGCTTCACACTCTTGGAATATTTATCAAAATTTCTTTGTAAATCAAATTCTTTCTCATTGCTTTCAAACTTCAGTTCCCCGGAATAATAATTGCCGTATTCCCACGGTTCATATCTGGAAAATGTGTCTTTCGCCGATGCTCGTCCGCGCCCGCGCTCCAACCCAAACAGCATCGCCTTGATAAACGTATGGATTGTGGTCTTGCCGGATTCATTCTCCCCGCAGATCACATTGATCCCATCCTGAAGCTGAATGCTCTTATCATGAAATTTGCCAAAATTCTTCAGTTTCAGTTCCCGAAGCTTCATGCCTGTTCTCTCCTTGTGTCAAGCAGCGCCTGTACTCCCTCGCACAAAGCTGCGTATTCTGTGCTGTCTGCTTCCGCACCTTCAAAGCTTGCAATATAGTGCCCCAGCAAATTCTCCTGATTGCGCCTCAGAAGCTTCTCATAATCGTATGCCGGTCTGGTGTGATCTGTGATCTCCAGCACATTTCCAAATGTATCCATCTGACTCAGGTCAAACACTACATCCGGGTCACGCTTTCCTTCCAGATTCAGACAATACATATTCTGCAAACCCCTCTGACCGATCAGCTCGTCAATCCTGGTATGCAGATCATACCCTGTCATCTTCTCATCCACCGGCACATCCATATGAACATATTCCCGCTCGGCATGTTCTACGAAAGTAATGCGACAGCCGGTAGGATCCAGGATCCCTTGCACAAATCCATGTGCACCTGTATCATTACGGTCGATCGGTTCCAGCGCTCCTGCATACGCCATACGGTTTGGAATCAGCACTTCCGGCTTATGAATATGTCCCAGTGCCACATAGTCGAATCCGATCTCATCCACAACCGCTTTACGGAACGGCAGATGGGATGCATCGCCGCCATGCGCCAACAGGATATGATATCTGCAGATATCCTTTAGCGCCACCCGCTCATATAATGACTCCGGATTCTCTTTCTCATAATAACTGCATCCATACACCGCCAGATTCATTTGCGGAAGCTGAATACAGCGCACGTCCTGCGATAAGATCATATGCACATTCTGGTTCCATGTATAAGTACGGTAATAGGACTCCTTTTTCATATAATCATGATTGCCCGCCACAAGCACCACCTGTGTATGCGGAATGCTTCCAAACATGGCATCTACTTCTTTCAGTTCCCGAAGCAGTGGCTGTCTGTGAAAAAGATCTCCTGCAATCAGCAGCAGATCTGTCTCCTCTCTGCGACACACTTCGATCACTTTACGGAAGCTGTCCCAGATCTCATTTTTTCTTTTTTCGCTGTACTTTTTTCCTGCGTCTGGACTTGCTCCGAGATGCACGTCCGCTATGTGTATGAATTTCATCGCTGTCTCCTTCTTCCTGCTTGCTCTTCGATGGCAGCGTTACTACAAACTGCGTCTTATTATCATCACTTTTGGCTATGATCCTGCCTCCGTGAAGCTCTACGATCTCACGGGCAATGGCAAGTCCCAGCCCTGCGCCTCCCGTCTCGGTAGAACGGGAATCATCCAGACGATAGAACTTTTCAAAAATCGTCTGCAGCTTGGCACCCGGAATCTTCTTACCTTCATTCTGAAATACGATCTCTACGTCACCGCGTTTCATATGCGCATCGATGCGGATTGCCGTATTCTCATAACAGTATGCCACAGCATTCCTGAGAATATTGTCAAATACGCGCGCCAGCTTATCCGGATCACCCTCAACTTCCAGATCATCCTCCGCTTCCACCTCGCAGGTCAGATGCTTCTCCTGAAGCACGCCGTATAATTCATCCGCGATCTGCTCCAGCATCATAGACAGATTCAGATCCACCGGCTCCAGTTCAAATTCCTGTAAGCTAAACTTGGTAATATCGAAAAACTCATTGATCAGATCTCCCAGACGAATCGCCTTTTCCAGAGAAATGTGCGTGTATTTGGCACGCTCTTCTACCGACATATCCGGATGGCTGTCAAGCATCGTCAGATATGCCACCACCGATGTCAGCGGCGTCTTCAGATCATGTGCCAGAAAGAGCACCATGTCATTCTTACGCTTCTCACTCTCGACGGCCTCTAACTCCTGCCGTTTCAATGTCGCTTTGATCTCGTTCAGTCGGATCTCGATCGGCTTCAGCTCTGTGATCAGATGAATCGGCTCTGACGATTCCGACAGAATATTCTCGATGCCATCTCCCACCTGATCCAGATACCTCGTCATCTGCGTCAGTGCAATGTAGAAAAACAGCGCAAAAAGCAGAAGGAATCCTATGATCAAAAAGAAGATCTTGTTATTCCCGATCAGTCTCCAATATAAATGAATGGCGGTCTGTTCTTCCATATGAAAGGATTCCATGAATTTTACAAACCCCTTCGCAAAGGAGTCATTATAAATTCCATCCACCACATAATTAAGAAGAAAGCCGCCAACCAATACAGTCAGTGCCGTGATCAGCACTGTCTCCAGCAGAATACTGAATTTTAACTTACGATAATTATTCTTCAACTTTGTATCCTACTCCCCATACGGTCTTAATGAAATCCGAGTTACCGGTCGGTGCGCTCAGCTTCTCACGGAGATGACGGATATGCACCATTACCGTATTGTTACTGTTCTTATAGTACTTTTCATTCCATACTTTTTCAAATAATTCTTCCGAACTGATCACCTTGCCCCGGTTCTCACAGAGCAGCCACAAAATATCAAATTCAATCGGCGTCAGTGTCAGCGGTACCTCATTGTAAATACACTCATGTGAGGTACGATTCAGGAACAGACCGCCCAGATCAATCACATCACCGGCATCCTTACCCACCTCATTATACTGGGTATACCGGCGGAGCTGCGCCTTCACTCTGGCAACAAGCTCCAATGGGTTAAACGGCTTCGGCATATAATCGTCCGCTCCCAGCGTAAGTCCCGTGATCTTGTCCATATACTCGGTCTTTGCTGTCAGCATAATGACCGGAAATGTATACTTCTCACGGATCTTCTTCAGAATCTGGAACCCGTCGATATCCGGAAGCATCACATCCAGAATCGCCAGATCAATCTTCTTATCCCGGATGCAATCCAATGCGTCCTGTCCTGTATAAAACTTAAATACCGAATACTGATCATTCTGAAGATACAGTTCGATAACATCTGCAATTTCTCTCTCGTCATCTACTACTAATATATTCATACCAATCCTCCTGTCAGTCTGCGGCACAGTTATTTTCAGCAATCATTCAGCCCAGTCAGTCTAATGGGCTGAATAATTATAATCCATCTTAGAGGTCACAATTGTTCACTGTTCTTGGGAACGGGATCACGTCACGGATATTGCTCATACCAGTCAGGTACATGATGCATCTCTCGAATCCCAGTCCGAATCCGGCATGACGGGTAGAACCGTATTTGCGCAGATCCATATAGAACTGATAATCCTCTGTCTTCATGCCAAGCTCTTCCATACGTGCTGCCAGCTTCTCATAATCGTCTTCTCTCTGGCTTCCTCCGATGATCTCGCCGATGCCAGGTACCAGACAGTCCACTGCTGCCACAGTCTTATTATCATCATTCATCTTCATATAGAATGCTTTGATATCCTTCGGGTAATCTGTTACGAATACCGGACGTTTAAATACCTGCTCTGTCAGATAGCGCTCATGCTCTGTCTGCAGATCCACGCCCCAGGATACCTTGTAATCGAATTTATCATTGTGCTTCTCCAGCATCTCGATTGCTTCTGTATAAGTCACTCTTGCGAAATCAGAAGATACGACATTCTCCAGACGGTCAATCAGACCCTTGTATACAAATGAATTAAAGAACTTCATCTCTTCCGGTGCATTCTCCATTACGTAAGTAATAACGTATTTCAACATAGCTTCTGCTAATTCCATATCGTCTTCCAGATCTGCAAATGCGATCTCAGGCTCGATCATCCAGAACTCAGCCGCATGACGCGTCGTGTTAGAATTCTCTGCACGGAATGTTGGTCCAAATGTATAAATATTGCGGAATGCCTGTGCGTATGTCTCGCCGTTCAGCTGGCCACTTACGGTAAGGCTTGTCTGCTTACCGAAGAAATCCTGTGCGTAATCTACTTTACCATCATCTGTCTTCGGCACATTATCCATATCCAGTGTAGTTACCTGGAACATCTCACCTGCACCCTCACAGTCACTTGCAGTGATCAGTGGTGTGTGAACATATACAAATCCTCTCTCCTGGAAGAACTTGTGAATTGCATATGCAGTCAGTGAACGTACGCGGAACACTGCCTGGAATGTATTTGTACGCGGTCTCAGGTGGCTGATGGTACGCAGGTACTCAAAGCTGTGACGCTTCTTCTGCAGCGGATAATCCGGTGCGGATGCTCCTTCGATCTGTACCTCTTCTGCCTGAATCTCAAATGGCTGCTTTGCCTGTGGAGTCGCTACCAGTGTACCCTTAACGATGATCGCTGCTCCTACATTCATCTTAGAGATCTCTGCGAAGTTGTCCAGCTTGTCGCTGTATACTACCTGTAACGGCTGAAAATAAGTACCGTCATTTACCACGATAAATCCAAAAGTCTTGGAATCACGGATGCTTCTTACCCATCCCCCAATGGTAATCTCCTGATCCAGATACTTCTCCTGGTCTTTATATAATTCTCTGATTGTTAACAAATCCATACCAAATAACTCCTTCTAAAAATAGTATCATTATAAATGCTTTCTTATTATAGCACATAACGCAGGGTTTATGAACTCTAATTTTTAAGGGAACCGGCATTGCCGATCCCCTTATCGCATTCTATTTCAGTAATAATAATTTTTCCTCCGGTATCCGAAGCCATCCCGGCATTCCTTTCTCTTCCAGCACATCCCACAGATCACGCTGTACGAACCAGCACACATCTTCCTGCTCCGGTGATTCTTTCAGGAAATACTTATGCTCAAACGGAAGCTTTGCAACGCTGTCCACTTTCACCCTGATCCAGCCCTCCTCCGGCCTCTCTCCGTCTGCAAGCCAGATCGGTTCAAAATCATGCGCACGGATTCCCACATAACGGACAGCTTCATCAATCTGCTGTTCCAGCGTAAGGCGAATGCCCCACCCCAGCACCTGCAGATGATGCTTATCTTCACGGACAGCTTCTGTAATATTCTTACATCCAGTCAGCCTTGCCGCTTCTTTCCATTCCGGATGGGCAAATATCTCTTCCGTTCTTCCGTGACACACTACCTGCCCCTGATCCATGATGACCAGCTCGTCACTGAATCGGTAGATTTCATCCCGGCTGTGCGATACTAAGATAACCGTCCCCTGATAATCCTCCAGCATCTGGATCAGTTCCTGCTGCAATCTGTCTTTTAAGAATTCATCCAATGCAGAAAATGGCTCATCCAGTAGAATTACATCCGGTTCATATGCCATGATCCTTGCCAGTGCTGCACGCTGCTGCTGTCCACCGGAGAGTTCACCCGGCAGCCGGTCTCCCAGCCCGTCAAGCTGAAACTTGGCGA
>CAVAVU010000054.1:0-22824 GCA_963592205.1 bacterium | reverse complement strand
TAGCCACACAATCCGTTGATTATGTGTTGCTGTCTGCGTATGTATCCGAATTGTTAACTTCAGGAGGTACGAAGGGAACAGGATTATCAGGAAAAACGGCTGCTGATATCCTGGTCATAATTAAGTCGATTCTAAAGTATGCTTCCAGATGCAAATATAAAGTGGATTTGTCAGCTATGAACGTATCTGTAAAGCAGAAAAATACACCTGTAAAAACCATGGAAAGTGCAGATTATCGACGGTTGATAGAATATCTCCAGTTAAATCCCACACCTTTGAACAGGGGAATCTTAATCTGTGCCTTTACCGGAATTCGTATAGGAGAATTATGCGCCCTAACTTGGGGTGATTTTTCATTTGAAAAGAAGATTCTGCATATTCATAAGACTATGCAAAGGATCCAATTGCCGGACGGCGATACAAAAACGCATATATTGATCACCGAACCGAAAAGTCAGTGCTCTATTAGAGATATTCCGATACCCGAGATTCTTATGTCACATCTGGGTACACAAAGGGTTGCTGATGCATATGTTTTAACGGAATGCTCTGAATGGACGTCTACAGGTGAGGATGATCATAGTGGTTGGACGTCTAAAGGCAAGGATGATCATGGCGGATGGACGTCTACAGGCAAGGATGATCACGGCGGATGGACGTCTACAGGTAAGGGTGCTCATGATGGATGGACGTCTACAGGTAAGGATGATCATGGCAGATGGACTTCTACAGGTGAGAATAGTCATGGCGGATGGAGTTCTGTAGATAGTGCCGGAGATAAGGAGCATACAGGAACAGGACCTACCGTGTTGGAAGGGGCCTATCCGGATGAGAAGGAACTGAAAACGATAAGGATGTTTTTGAATATCTGTACAGTTGTAATGGGGGTCTGCACTCTCGGCATTGCATTGCTGTGGTGTATCCCTATCAGAAAGAAAATTCTCGACAAAATGGACAGACGTGAACCAATCAGCGACGGATTAAAGGTGGCGGCCACTTTTGTCGGTCTGATACCGGGTCTGTTGCTCCTTGTAAATGAGGATATCTGATTAAACTGATTGGGAAGTTTTCTGACCGTAAAATAAACAGGAAAAGAAAGGAAAAGAGAGTATGAGGAATCAAAAAGTTAAGATGCTTGCACTTGTTATCGCAGGATGTCTGTGCGTAACCGGATTAACAGGATGTGGCGGGGGGATTAATATGTCATCTGACGACACGTCATCCGAATCAGACAGCGGAATGATGGGGGCTGTAAAAGAAGAGGAAGATACAACAGACGAATCAGAGGCAGATGCTTCCGATGAGGAGGATGAAGTAAGCGATGATATGATTGGAAAGTATGTTTCCCAGGGATATGAAAATCCATCCTTTGGATTTGCAATCTCCCTCCCGGATACGTATACACTGGAAAACAGAAACAATATCTCATTAGCCGATGCAGATCCTGTAGAATCCTCTAATTCAGAAAGCACTTATGATTATTTAAAATCCTTAGTTGCACTGGGAAATACGACAGTTTTTGAAGCAAGTGATGAGACTACATATATTCAATTGGACATTCAAAAGGCTGCGGTATTAAATGATGAAACCCGATGGGATGAAGAAAAGACCATAGCGGAAAATTCAGTGATGACTGAGGAAGATATTAAAGAATCAGTGGGCGAAGATGCACAGATCACAGAATTTCAAAATAATGTGGAAGAAATCACATTTTTGGGTGAGAAACATTACGCAGCACAATACACATTTAAGAACTATGACGTTCCTTATTATGGTGTGACAGTGTTTTTAGTGAATGAACAGGATTCGCGTTATCTGTTATCTGTCAATATATTGGGATTAGACCTGGATGCCGTAGACCAGGCAGATCAGTTCTTTAGCGTGATGAACTAAACCGGAGGAGGAAAAATAAAGATATGAAGAAGCTTTGTGTAGTGTGCAGCCTTTTGATGTGCACAATGGTGTTTACTGCGTGTGGGGCTGGCAGTAAGAATGGTAGTAACAGCAGTGATAGTAAGCAAACTAAAATACAGAAATGGTGGATTTGGGATCGGATCCACAGGAGTATATGCTTTATGGAACCTATCGAAACGAAGAAATGTATAAAGATGAAGACGGTTCCTATCCGGACGATCATGCAGATGATTATGACTATATGACGTTGCAGCTTGAAGATTCAGAAGAATACGAGGTGCAGAGTCTTCCGGTAGAGTTGAAGGCAGATACCGATTTTCTGGATTATCAGATCAGTGGAAAAACGGATAAAGAATTGAAAGAAGAGGCGGGGCTGACAGACCAGCAGATCAGCGTATTGCATGAATATTGGCAATATAATCATATAGAGGCCAGATATGTTGATAGAACAAAATATTCTGAGGATGGAGAGTATTCCTATTCGACAAGTGGATTTCGATTTGCCTATGAAGTTGTTGGTGACAAACTCTATATGGGATTGGAAAGATTGGTCACAGATGAAGAGGATGAGACTCAGTTGGAGTATTACGTACAGGATCGCGAAGACTGGATTGAATATTCTTACGGATTCGATGGACTGGACTTGATTTTGCCTAAGGACGGAAAAAGTACAAGACTTAAAGCTTTTGACATTCTTTACTCAGAAGAAAAAAATGAAGGACTTTATGAATGGGGATATGCCAAGAATTCTGCTTCCGGATATGACGGGATCGTCCACCTGACTTTGAGTACGCAAGAAGACGCTGATTCTACTATTGAATGGGGAGATGGCAGAAGAGGTCAGAATGTAACAACAAAGATTGACGGTAATCAGTTTACCATTAGCTGGGACAGTACCTATCGCTATGATTATGATCTTGGAGAATCCGAGGAAGGCGAAGGTGGAGAACTCACGGGTATTTTCCTGATTAGTGATCGGCCGAATGGAGGATTGGATGGAGGTTTGTCCATCTGTGTTGATGACAAGTGGTATCCTTATGTTTATGATTCCATGGCTTATTGGAGTGGCGAATTAAGTGATAATTTATCGTCAGATGCTGATGTGAGCAGTATGAGTGAAGATGAGCTGGGCGAGTTAAAAGAAACGCAGACAGAAGTCTCAAGTGGACTCATGGGAGCATTCAAAGAACAGGGACTTGATTCTGCGAAGATAGATGAATCGACGGGAACGGTACAGATGGATAATAATGTGCTGTTTGCGTTGGACAAGGCAGATTTGTCAGACGAAGGAAAAGCTTATCTGGATCAATTCCTTGCAGCTTACGTACCGGTAATATCCGGTGCGATAGAGGAAGGCAAGGTATCCACAATCGTAGTGGAAGGTTACACCGATTCAGCAGCAGATGCGGATTACAACTTAAAACTCTCTGAGGAAAGAGCACAGACTGTTGCAGATTACATCAAAGCAAATTATCCGGAACTTGCGAATGTTATCGAGGTTGTCGGTAATGGAGAAAATAATCTTATTTTGGATGAAAACGGCAAAGAAGACGCTGCAGCATCCAGACGTGTAGAAGTCAGATATGTCTTGAAGACAGAGTAGTAATAAGAACAAATATAAAAAAGTACAATCAGAAATACGAGCAGATATGTAAGGAGTGAATAAGAATGGCAGAAAATCAAAAAGTAGATCTGGGTACACTTCCGAAGGGACTTACAAAGGAAGAATTTACAGCTTTGCCCAATTTTAAAAAGATACGTTCGTTTTTTACCTGGGCCGGTGTGTCATCTATCGCATCAGGGATATTAATTCTCTCGGATATAGGAAAAGTATCGGAGAGCGTAATTCAGTACGGAGGAACCCTTGATGATGTGTTCCGTGTAGGTGGATTAAAGCTTAACTTGTTGTTTATGGTTTTTGATATTGTTATGGGAATCCTGTTGATAAAAAAGAAAACAACAAAAATGGCATATATCCTTGCTATTACAGAATTGATATATGTACTCCTGGTAATTATATTAGGCGGAACGGTAGGCTGTGGAGCGATAGCCTTATTACTCTCTTTGGCTGGCGCAATCCGAATCGATAAAAAATGGAAACAATATCAGGAAGTTTCTGCCGGAAACAATCAGGCGAATTATACTGGGAATGGCACTGGAAATAGCACAGCCGGAGGAATGCAGAGCAACATATATACAGAATCACATACTGCCAACGCTGCTAATACTACTAATAATGAAAGTAGCTGGCGGAAGCAGCCGGAAGAGGATACCGGCTTTGTTTCAGCCGGCGTGTCTAAAAGCCTGAAGGAAGCACTGGATATTTATAAAAAAGAGAAAAGCTGGTCAGCAGAAAATGACATGATAGCGGCTTTAAAGACCGGCAAAGTATGGGTGCCATACATCAGTGAAAAAAACCAACTGGATATTCTGAAAAAGGGAGAAAGATATTATCTTCCTGTATTTACAAGTGGAGAGGAAATGAAAGAGTATGGGAAGAAATTTTCTCAAATAGAAGAATATTTTTCTAATGTGATGGATATGGCAAAGGGGTCACGATATGCACTGACCGGTCTGGTAATCAATGCGTTTACTGATTCCGTTATATTGGAGTGGAATCAGCTCGGCACGATTAATTCTGGCGCTGATGATGAGGAAGAAGAGACCATGTATACAAGATAGTTGAAAGAGACCTTACTGATATCAAAAAGCTGTTGAACTCTAACCACCCAGAGCATATAATAGAACCACGACTTGACTGAAAGAGGTCATGTGTGGAAGGATGAACGGCTTATGGAATTACAGAAGAATACAACACATACATTACAAGCGAATAACAAAGATCATACATCACATCTGCCGGAGGCATCACTGCGTCCGGCAGATATTTTACTACCTCGCTCTGATGTTGACATGAGAAAATGGGCAGTGATCGCATGTGATCAGTTCACTTCTCAACCAGAGTATTGGAAGCGGGTGGATGACTACGTGCAGGATGCGCCGTCTATGCTACGGCTCATTTATCCGGAAGTGTATCTGAATACGGATGATAAACAGGCATACGAAGCGCGTATTGTTGCAATCCAGAATGAAATGTCTGCGTATCTGGAAGATGGAATCCTGGAGGAATGCATACATCAGGGCTATGTATTGACAGTGCGGCAGACTTTTGCAGGAGAACGGATTGGTCTGGTGGCGGCACTGGATCTGGAAAAATATGATTATCACGTAGGGACAGATGCGCCGGTGCGTGCAACGGAAGCTACGGTGAAAGAACGAATCCCGGTGCGTGTGGGCATCCGCGAGGGCGCATCACTGGAAAGTCCTCATGTAATGGTGTTGATGGATGATCCGAAAGAACAGCTGTTGGAAGTTTTATACGAAGAAAGAATGAACTTTGAGAAGCTGTACGATACAGAGCTAATGGAAGATGGCGGTCATGTGACTGGCTATGCAGTGACCGGAGTGTATGCGGAACAGGTATCTGCCAGACTGCAGCAGATGGAAGCGTCGTGTAAGGGCATTTTCCTTGCGGTTGGAGATGGCAATCATTCACTTGCGTCGGCGAAGACCTGCTGGGAGAATGTGAAGCAGAATCTGACGGAGGAAGAGAAGAACGATCATCCGATGCGTTATGCGCTGGTAGAAGTGGTAAATCTGTACAGTCCATCGCTGTTGTTTTATCCGATCCACAGAGTAATGTATGATTGCGATGACGAGACACTGGTAAATGGCTTTGCGGAGTATCTTGCGAATCGGGATACGCAGCTTATGGAGACTGGGGATGATGCACAGGCGGATGTGACATTTTTATATAAGGAAAATAAAGCTGCGTACAGAATCGAAAAACGGGCAGGACATCTGCCGGTGGAACTTTTGCAAAAGTATCTGGATGAATATTTGCAGAAGCATCCGGGGCAGGAACTGGACTATGTACATAGCGAGGCGGCGGCAGAGCAGATTGCGGAAGAGGGAAGAGGATGCGCGATGCTTCTTGGCGTATTTGATAAGAGCGCACTTTTTGATGCGATCGAAGCAGGTGGTGTGTTGCCGAGAAAGACATTTTCCATAGGGGAAGATATCCAGAAGCGTTATTATATGGAATGCAGAAAACTTATAAGATAAAAGATAAATAACTGTTTTACAACAGAGCAGGGAGAAAAGGCTTGACTTCCGTCCGAATGCTGTGCTATAGTATTCTAGCGATGGAAGTAGGTCTTTTTTTTATGCCTAATTTTAGGTAGCCTCGCAAGCTACCGGTAACACGTAAAAATGTAAATACGAAGCGAGGTGGAAGTTGTGCGTACAAGAATTACTTTAGAGTGTACAGAATGCAAGCAGCGTAACTACAACATGACTAAGGATAAGAAAGCTCATCCGGAACGCATGGAGACTAAGAAGTACTGTAAGTTCTGCAAATCACACACAATGCACAAAGAAACGAAATAAGTCGTTCTGAAAAGGAGTGTGAATGTCATGAGTAAGAAAGAAGCTCAGAAGAAAAGCTGGTTCAAGGGTCTGAAAGCGGAATTCCGCAAGATCATCTGGCCGGACAAAGAGACACTTGCAAAACAGACAGCGGCAGTCGTTTCTGTATCCGTTGTATTGGGAGCGATCATTGCAGTGATTGATTTCCTGGTGCAGAACGGAGTGGATTTATTGGTAAGATAACTGATAAACTGCATGCAAGAAAGGTGATTTTATGTCAGAAGCAAAATGGTACGTGGTTCATACCTATTCAGGGTATGAGAACAAGGTAAAGGCTAACATTGACAAGACCATCGAGAACAGACATCTGGAAGATGAGATTCTGGAAGTCAGAGTTCCGATGCAGGATGTAGTCGAGATGAAGAACGGAGTTCCGAAGACTGCACAGAAGAAGATGTTTCCCGGTTATGTTCTGATCCACATGATCATGAACGATGATACCTGGTATGTAGTACGTAACACAAGAGGTGTTACAGGATTCGTAGGTCCTGGATCCAAACCGGTTCCGCTTACGGATGTTGAGATGGCCGGACTTGGAATCAAGCGCGAGAATATCGAGTCTGATTACGAGATCGGAGATACCATTCAGGTTATTGCCGGAGCATGGGCAGACACGGTTGGCGTTGTCCAGTCTATGAATCTGCAGAAGCAGAGTCTGACCATCAATGTAGAGCTTTTTGGCCGCGAGACGCCAGTAGAATTAAGTTTCGCAGAAATTAAGAAGATGTAGTACGTTTTTCACAATTGGTTGTGGAAATCAAGATTAAAATCAGTGGGAGGGGTATTTACCCCGGCATTACCACAAGGAGGTAATTAAAATGGCAAAAAAAGTAACAGGTTATATCAAATTACAGATTCCTGCAGGTAAGGCAACACCGGCTCCTCCGGTAGGACCTGCACTTGGACAGCATGGTGTTAACATTGTAGAATTTACAAAGCAGTTCAATGCTAAGACAGCAGATCAGGGAGATCTGATCATTCCTGTAGTAATCACAGTTTACAATGACAGAAGCTTCAGCTTCATCACAAAGACACCGCCGGCAGCAGTTCTTATTAAGAAAGCCTGCAACATCAAATCTGGTTCAGGCGTGCCGAACAAGACAAAGGTAGCAACAATCACTAAGGCTCAGGTTAAAGAAATCGCAGAGCTGAAGATGCCAGACCTTAACGCAGCAAGCGTTGAGAGCGCTATGAGCATGATCGAAGGTACATGCCGTTCTATGGGTGTTACCGTTACTGAATAATCTGAGAATAACTAAGTGAAATTGATGATATAACGCAGTGGGAGGGTTATCCCGACATTACCACAAGGAGGTATTTTTAAATGAAACACGGAAAGAAATATATCGAAGCTGCCAAGAATATCGAGAGAGGTAATCTCTACGGAAAAGAAGAGGCTATCGCTCTGGTAAAGAAGACAGCAGTTGCCAAATTTGATGAGACCATCGAGGCTCATATCAGAACCGGATGTGACGGACGTCACGCTGACCAGCAGATTCGTGGAGCAGTTGTACTGCCACACGGAACTGGTAAGAAAGTTCGTATCCTGGTATTCGCTAAGGATGCTAAGGCTGAGGAAGCTAAAGCAGCTGGTGCTGATTACGTAGGAGGAATGGAACTGATTGAGAAGATCCAGAAAGAAAACTGGTTCGATTTCGACGTAGTAGTAGCTACACCGGATATGATGGGCGTTGTTGGACGTATCGGTCGTGTACTTGGACCTAAGGGACTTATGCCAAACCCGAAGGCTGGTACAGTAACAATGGACGTTACTAAGGCTGTTAACGATATCAAAGCTGGTAAGATCGAGTACAGACTTGACAAGACTAATATCGTACACGTTCCGATCGGAAAGGCTTCTTTCTCTGAGGAACAGCTTGCAGACAACTTCCAGACGCTTATTGATGCACTGAACAAAGCCAGACCGGCAGCAGTTAAGGGTCAGTACCTGAAGAGTGTGACACTTACTTCTACTATGGGACCTGGAGTAAAGATTAACCCGGCTAAGCTGGCTTAATCCACACAGCATCGAAATACAGGAAATCACCGTCAACTGACGGTGATTTTTTTTGTTATGTTCAGAGCCAAGCAGAATCACAAGGTGTGGCCGAGTTGCGCTTGCGCGAACGAGACGCCTGCCTTGTGGTTCTATTTGGCGGATACGCCACACTGACGAAATGCATAGCATTTTGGAAGTGGCTCTGAACATATATGACATTGAGATAAACATTGCGTTATGCTATACTGAATCTAAGATGTCTGCTGAAACGGATAATGTCAGACTGAGAACAGTCTGGCGAGGAGGACAAAAGATATGAGGAATGAGAATCATACATATTCTGATGATGGTAAGGTGTTTTGCCAGCAGTGTGGTGCGAAGATTGATGAGAATGATGTGCACTGCCCGAATTGCGGTGCTTTTCAGGGGGAACGCTATGTAGAGATGCCGGAAGATCCGGCGGATCGTCCGGCTTATAAGAAAAAAGGAGGCAGTATTCCGCTGATTATCGGACTGCTTCTGATCAGTATATTGATTGTTGGAGGCGGCGGTTATCTGATTTACAGTCAACTGTTTGCGCCATCAAAAGAGGTGGCAAAAGATCTGAATGAACTGGAGAATAAAGAAGAAACGGTTGATGCTGATGAAGTGGATCTGGACAAGGTAGATATTAATGTTACAGAAAATAGTTATTGTACACTGGCCGGGAATGTTAAGAAAGCATCGAATGGTTCGGAACAGCTGAGCTGGGGCGATGGCTTAACAGTATATGCACTGGATTCCAACGGTGAAAAAGTACTGATGGAAGATGTGGACAGTGTATATGTAGATGATACGAAGCTGCAAACCGGTTTGCTTGCGGCGTTGGCTGCTAATGAAAAAGTAAAGATTGGTGGCGATCTGAGCGTGCACGGTGATAAGCTTTATCTGGAAGCGAATAAAGTAATGAACGAAGATGGCGTAGAACTGGTACTTGAGAAGGGGAAAACAGAGACGATTACAGAAGAGGAAGAAGCGGTAGAAGAAACAGCAGGTGATGCAGGCGGTTATGTGTTGCCACAGAGTAGCAGCAGACTGCTTACAGATGCTGATGTGGCGGGACTCAGCCTGCAGCAGATCAACTATGCAAAGAATGAGATTTGTGCGCGCCACGGAAGATTGTTCGATTCACGTGAGCTGCAGAATTATTTTAATTCCCAGAGCTGGTATTCCGGAACGATTGCACCGGCGAACTTCAGTGAATCAATGCTATCAGATGTGGAGAAGAAGAATGTAACATTCCTGAAAGATCTGGAATTCAGCATTTCTCCAAACGGATATCAGTTAGATCAGTAGATGGATCGGGTGTATTATGAGGGAAATGCGTATAATATGCATTGTGCTGGCTATGGCGCTGAGTGTGAGCGGATGCAGCGTTTTTTCAAAAACGACAGACCCAAAAACGGAAAAAGAGAAAGTGCGCGTGATTCATAAAACGGAGTCTGAAAAGGATGAAAAGACAGAGGATTCGGAATCGGAAAGGGAAGAAAAGAAGCTTCTCGTGGCGATTGATCCCGGACATCAGGCGTGGGATGTGGATATGACTGCAAAAGAACCCAATGCCCCTGATTCCGATGTGATGAAAGCAAAAGCGAGCACGGGCACGGCTGGAAAATACACAGGTATTCCGGAATATGAATTGTGTCTGGATGTGTCGCTACAGCTGCGGGATGCGTTGCAGAAGGCTGGCTATGATGTGATTATGACCAGAGAGGATAATGAGACGGCTATCAGTAATTCGGAACGCGCCAGGCTTGCCAATGATGCAGGTGCGGATATTGCAATCCGAATTCATGCCAATGGCAGTGAGGATACATCGACAAACGGAGCGTTGGCACTGATCACGTCGCAGTTGAATCCAAATACATCATCATTTTACAGTGACAGCAGGGAATTGGCGGAAGATGTGCTGGGGAGTTATTGCGAGAGCACTGGAATGCAGAACCTTGGTATTCAGGAAAATGATACGATGACCGGACTGAACTGGAGTAAGGTTCCGGTCATGATTCTGGAAATGGGGTTCATGACGAATGAGCAGGATGATCGTAATATGGCGGATGCGGATTACCAAAATAAAATGGTGACTGGTATCGTTAACGGCATTGAGCGGTATTATGAGTCGCACAGAACGGGGGATGCTGTGGAGCTTAATGAATTGAGTGCGGAACTTACGACCGCAATAGAAGGACACAGAACGCAAGGGGAACATTGGGGTGTCTGTGTAGAAAAGATGGCTGATGGGGGTTATGCATCAGCAGGTGATGGCAGGCAGAAAGCAGCGAGCCTGATTAAGCTGTTTGTTGCCGGGGCAGTGTATGAAGATCTTGACCGTGTGACAGGGCAGGAAAGTTATTCTGGAGAGACGGAAGAACTTGTGCGGAGTATGATCCGAGTCAGCGATAATGAAGCGGCGAATACGCTGGTGAGAAGATTGGGATCTGGTGACGCATCGACCGGGATGCAAAAGGTGAATGATTACTGTGTGGCGCACGGCTATTCGGATACTTATATGGGAAGATTGTTACTGGATTTTAATGCGACAGATGATAACTATACATCGCCAAAAGACTGCGTGAACTTTTTGTGTACAGTGGAGAAGAATGAAATTGCGGGTGCGCAGCAGATTCTTGGTTATATGAAAGAGCAGGAGAGACGGGGCAAGATTCCGGCGGGGCTTCCGGAAGGAACAATGTGCGCGAATAAAACAGGAGAACTGGAAGATGCAGAACATGATGCGGCAATTGTGAGTACAGATAATGCTGACTATATAATATGCGTGATGAGCAGTGGGTTAAAAGATGCATCAGCGGCTCGTGACAAAATTGTGGAAATATCTGGTCTGGTATATCAATCTATGATACACTAGACGCATAGTATCTAATACGAAGGAGGAACCAGGGATGAAGATATGTAAGAATTGTGGAGCAGAGATACAGGAGGGAGCTTCTTTCTGCACACGTTGTGGTACAAAGGTTGAGGAACCAAAAGTAGAATCTGAAAAAACGGAACAGGCAGCACAGACAGCGGAACCTGAGCAGACATCGGGTCAGGAGGCGTCTGGACAGGAATCTGTAGGAAACCAGAACAATGGAAGCGGAGCGCAGGATGCTGGTTATGGTCAGAACTATGGACAGTCACAGAACTATGGACAGTCCGGTAATTACGGACAGAACCCGAATTATGGACAGTCACAGAATTATGGACCGCAGGGAGGGTATCAGCAGAATTATGCACCATATGATCCGTATGATCACACATCAGAATTTACAGCAAAGGACATTTCTGATAATAAAGTAATTGCTATGCTGGTATATCTGATGGGAACGGTCGGAATCATCATTGCGCTGCTGGCAAGCAAAGATTCTCCGTATCTGTCGTTCCATGTAAGACAGGCTCTGAAGTTTACAGTGCTTGAGGTACTTACCGGAATTATAACACTGCTTCTGTTCTGGACATTTATCGTGCCAATCGCGGCAGGTATCTTTGGAATTGTATTGTTCGTATGTAAGATCATTGCATTCTTCTCCATCTGCAAGGGTAATGCAAAAGAGCCGTATGTAGTAAGAAGTTTCAATTTCTTAAAATAAGTATTGACAGCATAAGGAAAGTGTGCTAATCTACTAAAAGACTGCCGAAGACAGTAGGTGTCCGCGAGGACGTAAGCGTGATACGCGCCTACCGAGGAAGAATAGATTAGTACGTTATGTATGAATTTCAACCTCTGTGTCTTTGACGCGGAGGTTTTTTATATCTATCGGCGGTGTATAAACCAAAATCTATAAGGAGGTGCACCATTCGTGGCAAAAGTTGAATTGAAACAGCCAGTCGTACAGGCTATCGTAAATGACATCGAAGGCGCTCAGTCAATCGTCCTGGTTGATTACCGTGGACTGACAGTTGCAGAAGATACAGCTCTTCGTAAACAGCTGAGAGAAGCTGGAGTAGTTTACAAAGTTTGTAAGAACACAATGATGAAGAGAGCTTTTGAAGGAACAGATTTTGCTCAGTTAGATGAGTATCTGGACGGACCGAATGCTATTGCAATTTCTAAAGATGATGCAACAGCTCCGGCAAGAATCCTTGCTAAGTTTGCAAAAGATGCAAAGGCTCTTGAATTAAAAGCAGGTGTGGTAGAAGGACAGAAGTATGATGCAGCAGCATTAGAAGAACTTGCTAAGATCCCTTCAAGAGAAGAACTGCTTTCAAGATTACTTGGAAGTATGCAGTCTCCGATCACAAACCTGGCACGCGTTCTCAATCAGATCGCAGAAAAAGGTGGAGCAGCAGAATGCACACCAGCTACAGAAGAAGCTCCTGCAGAGGCAGCAGAAGAGGCTCCGGCTACAGAGGAGTAAGAAGTACGAGGAAGTCTTATATGACTTCGGAATACACAGTTCTTTGTGCTTAACAGCGTAAGTACAGAGAATGTCATTTAATCATGAAAGATCAAAATTAAGAATATGGAGGAAAATGAAATGGCAAAGTTGACAACAGCTGAGTTTATTGATGCTATCAAAGAGTTATCAGTATTAGAGTTAAATGATTTAGTAAAAGCATGTGAAGAAGAATTTGGTGTTTCTGCAGCAGCAGGTGTTGTTGTAGCAGCAGCAGGTGGAGATGCAGCAGCAGCTGAAGAGAAAGATGAGTTCGATGTAGAGCTTACAGCAGCAGGTGCTTCTAAGGTTAAGGTTATCAAGGTTGTTCGTGAGATCACAGGTCTTGGACTGAAAGAAGCTAAGGCAGTAGTAGATGGCGCACCTAAGGTAGTTAAAGAGGGCGTTTCTAAGGCTGAGGCTGAGGAAATCAAAGCTAAACTGGAAGCTGAGGGAGCAGAAGTTAACCTTAAATAATTCCAACAGGCGAATTGAATTCAGTAATCAAAGCACCGTACAGGTATTGCACCTGTATGGTGCTTTTAAATTTCTTCAAAAAAATATGAAACTATGTGTTGACAATATTAAGGGTGTCATGATATAGTAGAAAATGCGCAATTGTGGAAAGTTGTGCCAGTAAATTGCGCCTAAAATTAGCTTGACAAGCTAATCTGTCGTTGAAACTGCAAGATTTCAGGCAAATTGATGCCACAAAATATTAAACGAGGAGTGAATGTCAAATGGAGAAAAACAGAATTCGTCCTATCAAGAGTGGAAGAAGTTCCCGCATGAGCTATTCCCGCCAAAAAGAAGTACTTCAGATGCCGAATCTGATCGAAGTCCAGAAGGATTCCTACAAATGGTTTCTGGATGAAGGATTGAACGAGGTATTTGATGATATTTCTCCTATTACAGATTATAGCGGAAAGCTTAGTCTGGAATTCGTGGATTTTACCCTGTGCGAGAAGGATGTGAAGTACTCAATCGATGAGTGCAAGGAGCGTGATGCAACATACGCCGCACCTTTGAAGGTAAAGGTAAGACTTCACAATAAAGAAACAGATGAGATTAATGAACATGAGATTTTTATGGGCGATCTGCCGTTGATGACTGCTACGGGTACGTTCGTAATTAATGGTGCAGAACGTGTTATCGTAAGTCAGCTTGTACGTTCTCCAGGCATTTACTATGCAATTGCTCATGATAAACTTGGAAAGAAGCTGTATTCTTCAACCGTTATCCCGAACCGTGGAGCTTGGCTGGAGTATGAGACAGATTCTAATGATATCTTTTATGTACGTGTAGACCGTACACGTAAGGTTCCGATCACAGTGCTGATCCGTGCACTTGGTATCGGTACGAACCCGGAGATCGTAGAACTCTTTGGAGAAGAGCCTAAGATCCTGGCAAGTTTTGAAAAGGATGCTGCGACCAACTATCAGGAAGGACTTCTGGAATTATATAAGAAGATCCGTCCAGGCGAGCCGCTGGCAGTAGACAGTGCGGAAAGTCTGATTACCAGCATGTTCTTCGACCCTAGACGTTATGATCTGGCTAAGGTTGGCCGTTACAAATTTAATAAAAAGCTGGCTCTGAAGAACCGTATCGCAGGTCATGTACTGGCTGAGACGGTTGTAAGTCCGCTGACTGGTGAAATCATTGCAGAAGAAGGAACGAAGATTACTAGAGATATAGCAGATCAGATTCAGAATGCGGCTGTTCCGGCTGTATGGCTGGAGAATCCGGAAGAAGAGAGAAAGATCAAAGTTCTCTCTAATATGATGGTTGATCTGGATGCAATCGTAGATGTAGACCCGGCTGAACTGGGCGTGACAGAGCAGGTATATTATCCGGTTCTGGCTACCATTCTGGAAGAAACAGCAGGGGATATCGAAGAACTCAAGGATGCAATCCACAGAGATATTCACGATCTGATTCCGAAGCATATTACGAAGGAAGATATTCTTGCTTCTATTAACTATAACATTCACCTGGAATATGGTGTTGGTACCGATGATGATATCGACCACCTGGGTAACCGTCGTATTCGTTCTGTAGGAGAACTTCTGCAGAATCAGTACCGTATCGGTCTGTCCAGACTGGAGCGTGTGGTACGTGAGCGTATGACTACACAGGATACAGAAGGTATTTCACCACAGTCACTGATCAACATTAAGCCTGTAACAGCAGCAGTGAAAGAGTTCTTCGGATCTTCACAGCTGTCACAGTTCATGGATCAGAATAACCCGCTGGGTGAGCTGACTCATAAGAGACGTCTGTCAGCCCTTGGTCCTGGCGGTCTGTCAAGAGACCGTGCCGGATTCGAGGTACGAGATGTACACTATTCTCACTATGGTAGAATGTGTCCTATCGAGACACCTGAGGGACCTAACATCGGTCTGATCAACTCTCTTGCATGTTACGCAAGAATTAATGAATATGGATTTATCGAGGCTCCATATCGTAAGATTAACCACGATGATCCTAAGAATCCGGTTGTCACAGAAGAAGTTGTATATATGACAGCTGATGAAGAGGATAATTACCATGTAGCACAGGCGAATGAGAAGCTGGATGAAGAGGGACATTTTGTTCGTAAGAGCGTATCCGGTCGTTACAGAGAAGAGACTCAGGAGTATGAGCGTACAATGTTTGATTACATGGACGTATCTCCTAGAATGGTGTTCTCTGTCGCTACAGCATTGATTCCATTCCTGCAGAATGACGATGCGAACCGTGCGCTGATGGGATCTAACATGCAGCGTCAGGCCGTACCGCTTATGCTGACAGAAGCACCGGTTGTAGGTACTGGTATGGAAGAAAAGTCTGCTGTTGACTCGGGAGTATGTGTGGTTGCTGAGCAGGGTGGAGTTGTAGAGCGTTCTACTTCTACAGAGATCACAATCCGTCAGGACGACAAGACTCTGAAGAAATACAAGCTGACCAAGTTCCAGAGAAGTAACCAGAGCAACTGCTACAACCAGAGACCGATCGTATTTAAGGGCGAAAGAGTTGAAGAAGGACAGGTGATCGCTGATGGTCCGTCTACTTCACAGGGCGAGATGGCTCTTGGTAAGAACCCACTGATCGGATTCATGACCTGGGAAGGTTACAACTACGAGGATGCCGTTCTGCTTAGTGAGAGACTGGTGCAGGACGATGTATATACATCTATTCATATTGAAGAATATGAAGCAGAAGCAAGAGATACCAAACTTGGACCTGAGGAAATCACAAGAGATATCCCAGGTGTAGGTGATGACGCTCTGAAGGATCTGGATGAGCGTGGTATCATCCGTATCGGTGCTGAGGTACGTGCAGGAGATATTCTGGTAGGTAAGGTTACTCCTAAGGGAGAGACAGAGCTTACTGCAGAAGAGAGACTGCTTCGCGCGATCTTCGGTGAGAAGGCTCGTGAAGTACGTGATACTTCCCTGAAAGTACCGCACGGTGAATACGGTATTGTTGTAGATGCGAAGGTATTTACAAGAGAGAACGGTGATGAGTTGTCTCCTGGAGTAAATCAGTCTGTACGTATCTATATTGCACAGAAGAGAAAGATTTCTGTTGGTGATAAGATGGCTGGTCGTCATGGTAACAAGGGTGTCGTTTCCCGTGTACTTCCTGTAGAAGATATGCCATTCCTGCCAAATGGACGTCCGCTGGACATCGTGCTGAACCCACTGGGTGTGCCTTCACGTATGAACATCGGACAGGTGCTGGAGATCCACCTGTCACTGGCAGCAAAAGCATTAGGATTTAATATCGCTACACCGGTATTCGACGGTGCAGACGAGCATGATATTATGGACACTCTGGAACTTGCAAATGACTATGTAAATCTGGAGTGGGATGAATTCAAGAAGCTTCATGAGGCTGAACTTCTTCCGGAAGTTGTTGATTATCTGTATGAGAACAGAGATCACAGAAAACTGTGGAAGGGTGTACCGCTTTCAAGAGACGGTAAAGTACGCCTGCGTGACGGACGTACCGGTGAATATTTCGACAGTCCGGTAACAATCGGTCACATGCATTACCTGAAGCTCCATCACCTGGTAGACGACAAGATCCATGCACGTTCTACAGGTCCTTACTCTCTGGTAACACAGCAGCCACTGGGTGGTAAAGCTCAGTTCGGTGGACAGCGTTTCGGAGAGATGGAGGTATGGGCTCTGGAGGCTTATGGTGCTTCTTATACACTGCAGGAGATCCTGACTGTGAAGTCCGATGATGTAATCGGTCGTGTGAAGACCTACGAGGCAATTATCAAGGGTGAAAATATCCCTGAGCCGGGTATTCCGGAATCCTTCAAGGTACTTCTCAAAGAGTTGCAGTCTCTGGGATTGGATGTACGAGTGCTTCGTGATGACAATACAGAAGTAGAGATCATGGAAACCGTAGATATGGGTGAGACTGATTTCCGCTCACTGATCGAAGGAGACAGAAAGTATCGTCAGGACGAGGAGAATCTGGGCGAGCATGGATATACTGCTCAGGAATTCCAGGGTGAAGAACTTGTGGATGTTGAGGAACCGGAAGAGGATGACAACCTTGATGGTGACTTTGAAATTGAATTTGACGAACTGTCTGACGAAGAGTAGAAAGGGGTGCCAGTATGCCAGCAAATAATAATGAACAAACATACCAGCCTATGACTTTTGATGCGATCAAAATCGGGTTGGCATCACCTGAAAAAGTATTAGAGTGGTCAAGAGGCGAGGTTACCAAGCCTGAGACTATTAACTATAGAACACTGAAGCCTGAGAAAGACGGGCTTTTCTGCGAGCGCATTTTCGGACCTAGCAAGGACTGGGAATGCCACTGCGGAAAGTACAAGAAGATCCGTTATAAAGGTGTAGTCTGCGATCGATGCGGCGTTGAGGTTACCAAGTCCAGCGTACGTAGAGAGCGTATGGGACACATCGCTCTGGCAGCTCCGGTTTCCCATATCTGGTATTTCAAGGGAATCCCGAGCCGTATGGGACTGATCCTGGATCTGTCTCCGAGAACGCTGGAGAAGGTGTTATATTTTGCATCTTATATTGTACTGGATGCAGGTGACACGAACCTGATGTACAAACAGGTACTTTCTGAGGCTGAGTATCAGGAAGCAAGAGAGAACTGGGGCAATGCATTCCGTGTAGGTATGGGTGCAGAGTCTATCAAAGAACTTCTGGAAGCGATCGATCTGGAGAAAGAATACGCAGAGCTGCAGGCAGGACTTGAGGGTGCTACCGGACAGAAGCGTGCCAGAATCGTAAAACGTCTGGAAGTAGTAGAAGCATTCCGTGAGTCAGGAAATAAACCGGAGTGGATGGTACTGACTAACATCCCGGTTATCCCGCCGGATCTTCGCCCGATGGTTCAGTTGGATGGCGGACGTTTCGCTACATCTGACCTGAACGATCTGTACAGAAGAATTATTAACAGAAATAACCGTCTGAAGAGACTCTTGGAACTGGGAGCTCCGGACATTATCGTTAGAAATGAAAAGAGAATGCTGCAGGAAGCTGTTGACGCATTGATTGACAACGGCCGTCGCGGACGTCCGGTTACAGGACCTGGTAACCGTGCGCTGAAGTCTCTGTCTGACATGCTGAAAGGTAAGTCAGGACGTTTCCGTCAGAACCTGTTGGGTAAGCGTGTTGACTACTCGGGACGTTCTGTTATCGTAGTAGGACCGGAACTGAAAATCTATCAGTGTGGTCTGCCGAAAGAGATGGCTATCGAGCTGTTCAAGCCTTTCGTTATGAAAGAACTGGTTCAGAGCGGAGCTGCTCACAATATTAAGAATGCCAAGAAGATGGTAGAGAAGCTTCAGCCAGAGGTATGGGATGTGCTGGAAGATGTTATCAAAGAGCATCCGGTTATGCTGAACCGTGCCCCTACACTGCACAGACTTGGTATTCAGGCATTTGAGCCTATCCTTGTAGAAGGTAAGGCAATCAAGCTGCATCCGCTGGTTTGTACAGCGTACAATGCGGACTTCGATGGAGACCAGATGGCGGTACATCTTCCGCTGTCAGTAGAAGCACAGGCAGAGTGCCGTTTCCTTCTTCTGTCACCAAACAACTTGCTGAAACCGTCTGACGGTGGTCCGGTAGCAGTACCTTCGCAGGATATGGTTCTTGGTATTTACTATCTGACACAGGAGAGACCTGGAGCTGTCGGAGAAGGCAAGTGCTTCAAGAGTGTAAATGAAGCAATTCTGGCTTATGAGAACCAGGCAGTGACATTGCATTCACGTATTAAAGTGCGTGTATCTAAGACTATGCCGGACGGAACTGTTAAGACAGGAACTGTAGAGTCTACACTGGGAAGATTTATCTTTAACGAGATTATTCCTCAGGATCTTGGATTTGTTGACCGTGAGGTTGAGGGTAATGAGCTGCTTCTGGAAGTTGACTTCCATGTAGGTAAGAAACAGCTGAAACAGATCTTGGAGAAAGTTATTAATACACATGGATCAACAGCTACAGCAGAGGTACTGGATGCGGTAAAAGCTACCGGATACAAATATTCTACAAGAGCTGCTATGACTGTAGCGATCGCCGACATGACGGTACCGCCGGAGAAACCGGAGATGATCGCGCAGGCTCAGGAAACTGTAGATAAGATCACTAAGAACTTCAAGCGTGGTCTGATCACAGAGGAAGAGCGTTATAAGGAAGTAGTAGAGACATGGAAGACAACGGATGATGCCCTGACTAAAGTTCTGCTGGATGGTCTGGACGCATACAACAACATCTTCATGATGGCTGACTCAGGAGCCCGTGGTTCTGATAAGCAGATCAAACAGCTTGCAGGTATGCGAGGACTGATGGCTGATACAACAGGACGTACGATTGAGCTGCCTATCAAGTCTAACTTCCGTGAAGGTCTGGACGTACTGGAGTACTTCATGTCAGCGCATGGAGCTCGAAAAGGTATGTCAGATACAGCGCTTCGTACCGCCGACTCTGGTTACCTGACCAGACGAATGGTAGACGTTTCCCAGCACGTAATCATCCACGATGTGGACTGTGCTCAGGAAGGCAAGCCAATTCCGGGAATGTATGTAAAAGCATTCATGGATGGAAAAGAAGAGATCGAGAGTCTGCAGGAGCGTATTACAGGACGTTACCTTGCAGAAGATATTGTAGATAAAGATGGCAATCCAATCGTTAAGGCGAACCACATGGTTACACCGAAACGTGCGGAGAAGATCATGAAATATGGCGTGGATGAGAATGGTGAGTCACTGAAACAGGTGAAGATCCGTACAATCCTGACATGTAAGGCACACAATGGTGTCTGCACGAAGTGTTACGGAGCCAACATGGCAACCGGTGAGCCGGTACAGGTTGGTGAGGCTGTCGGAATCATCGCAGCACAGTCTATCGGTGAGCCTGGTACACAGCTGACCATGCGTACTTTCCATAGTGGTGGTGTAGCAGGAGATGATATCACACAGGGTCTTCCTCGTGTCGAAGAGCTTTTTGAGGCAAGAAAGCCGAAGGGCCTTGCAATCATCACAGAATTCGGTGGTGTAGCTACTATCAATGACACTAAGAAGAAACGTGAGATCATCGTTACCAATCAGGAGACAGGCGAGTCTAAGGCTTATCTGATTCCATACGGATCAAGAATTAAGATCACAGACGGAGCTGTACTGGAGGCTGGTGACGAGCTGACAGAAGGTAGCGTTAATCCACATGATATCCTGAAGATCAAGGGACTCCGTGCTGTACAGGATTACATGATCCAGGAAGTACAGAGAGTATATCGTCTGCAGGGTGTAGAAATCAACGATAAGCATATCGAGGTACTGGTTCGTCAGATGCTGAAGAAGATTCGCATTGAGGAAGCAGGGGATTCCGGATTCCTTCCGGGAACTATGGTCGATGTACTTGAGTTCGAAGATAAGAACGAAGAACTGGCAGCAGAAGGACTTGAGCAGGCAACAGGTGAGCAGATTATGCTTGGTATTACCAAGGCATCTCTTGCTACAGACTCATTCCTTTCAGCAGCATCATTCCAGGAGACCACAAAGGTTCTTACAGAAGCCGCTATTAAGGGTAAGGTAGACCATTTGTGTGGTATGAAGGAAAATGTAATTATCGGTAAGCCGATCCCGGCTGGTACCGGTATGAGAAAATATCGAGATGTCAAACTGAGTACAGAACTCGAGATGAACGATGAGATTACTCTGGATGATGATCTGGTATTCTCAGAAGAAGTGGATGATGTACAATAGGAGCGTAGAACATGAGCAATAAAAATGTTGAACCGGAAAGAGTAAGAAAAGGTCCGATGACCGTAGAGGAAATCAAAGCCATGCGGGCAGCCGAGGGTATGATCGTGGATCTGGAAGACGAAGGTACCAACGTATATGTGATCAAGGCTTACCAGGAGAAGATGAGCGTTGCGGTTGGAAGAATGTATAAGCAGGCCAGAAAAGAAATGGGACTGACTCAGCAGGAAGTCGCAGATGTATCTGGCGTAAAACGTCCAAATATCGCACGTCTGGAAAGTGGTAAACACAGTCCGACTGTGGATATGCTGAACCGTATTGCGGACAGCATGGGAATGGATATGGAAATCCATTTGATTGAAAGAGAACAATAAATGATATGGAATACTCAGGGGCAGGTGCTGTCGCTGAGTATTCTTTCTATATGATGCCAAGATGCAGGCATCTTAGTCAGGAGGCAGAATTATGGCAGAGAGAATTACCAGAGAACAGGCACATGATATTTTGATGAAGTATATGAAAGGTGAGCGTTACATTCAGCACTCTTATGCTGTGGAGGCGATTATGAAAGGGCTTGCCAAACGACTTGCGCCGGATGATGTGGAATACTGGGGTATTGCGGGACTTCTGCATGACCTTGATGAGGAACAGTGTGACTGGCAGCATGATATGTCCGTTCACGGACCGACATCAGTAGAAATTCTGAAAAAAGAAGGAATAGATGATCCGGTTCTTGGGGATGCTATAAAAGCGCATAATCCGAAATGTGGTATGAAAGCAAAGACCAATCTGCAGTATGCATTGCTTGCGGCAGATCCGATGAGCGGATTTGTAAAGGCGGTTGCACAGATTTATCCGGACAAGAAAATTGCAAGCGTAAAACACAAATCTGTCATGAAGCGTTTTAATGAACTTCGTTTTGCGGCTGGTGCCAATAGAGATTATATGGAAGCAATTGAATTTACCGGACTGAGCCTGGATGATCTGATTGATGTGGCACTGGAAGAAATGGGAGCAATCGCAGATGTCCTTGGATTATAAAAAGGCAAATACATTTGCAAAAGCCGGTAAGATTATATTACCGGTCTTAACCGTATGTTGGATGGCGGTGATCTTCTGGTTCTCGGCAGCACCGGCACCGGAATCATCCGAGATGAGTTATACTGTGGGAATACAGGTCGGTAAGATCGTAGTTTCGGATTTTGATGCGTGGAGTACAGAACAACAGAATGCTTTTGCGGAAAAAATCGAATATCCGATCCGGAAGGCGGCACATGCCACAGAGTATGCGATTTTTGGAATACTGGTATCAGGAACTTTCTATGTATATGGTATTAGTGGAAAGAAAAAGTTGTGTTATGCGTGGCTGCTTGCAACTGCGTATGCTGCAACTGATGAATTTCATCAGCTCTTTGTGCCCGGAAGAAGTGGGCAGGTCAGGGATGTGCTGCTGGACAGTGCAGGGGCGCTTGCGGGAGTCATTGTATTCTGCGGTGCCAGACAGCTGTGGCAGAAAAGAGGATAAACCGCTTTTTATTTATTCAGATATGTGCTATAATGAAACCCGTAAGAATGATGGGAGTATTTGATGATATCATTCCCGGAGTATAAATAATCCAAGCCGTGCAGAAGCAGAGATCTTTTGCACGGCTTTTTATATATTAGAGCAGGTGATGTTTCAACTGATCTAAATAATCTTGTCAAATAATCTTTATAAAAGACCTGTCAAGCATTTTTGAAAATGTCCCAAAATAATTGAAACATTAGCCCCGGCTTTT
>CAVAVU010000053.1:0-11182 GCA_963592205.1 bacterium | reverse complement strand
CAGGGAAGAGTCCCCATTTAATTCCGAAGAAATACTGTAAAATCGCTCCCATAATGAAGTCAGGAATACTTGTTCCGATAATCGCGATGATTACACAGAAGAAATCCAGCTTCTTGCCACGGTTTCTAGCGGCAATAATACCAAGCACCAGACCAAATGATACGGCCATTACCAGTGCACGGATTCCAAGATCGGCAGAATATGGGAATGTCTGTCCGATAATATAGTTAACTGTCTTATTGGTGTACTTCATAGAGTAACCGAAATTGCCATGCAGCAAGTTCGCCAGGTAGGTGAAATACTGCTGGATCAGCGGCTTATCGAAGCCGTAGTACGATCTCATGTTGGCAGCTACTTCTTTTGTCAGCTTCGCACTGGTAAATGGATCACCAGGCATCAGACGAACCAGGAAGAACACGATGGTAACAAGTGCCCAAAGTGTAATAATAGCTGCGATCACCCGCTTAACAACATACTTAAACATCTTTTTCCTCCTAAACAGATATGAAAAGGGGATTCAGGAAAGGAAGATGATTCCTTCTTCCCTGAATCACCTTTTCATTCTAATCTTGTACAGAGTCCCGGAAAAAACCGGGACTCCGTATAATAGGCTATTTATCTCACCATTCAGATATAAGTGCTTACTCAGCGTTTACATCTGCATATACCCAGTCGATGTTCAGACTGCAGTAGTAGAAGTTGATACCTGTGGTATCATCATCCAGCATATAGTATACATTTCTTGTCTGAAGAGGTACGAATGCACCATCAGCAAGAACGATCTGCTCTACCTGATTCAGTTCATCCATACGTGTATCTGTATCAGGCTCATCCTGAGATGCTGTCAGAAGTGCATCTACTTCTGGATTTTCATACTGGCTGTAGTTGTAAGAGCTGTCGCCCTTGAACAGTTCAAGGTAGCTGTAAGGATCATCGTAGTCAGCTCCCCATCCGCCATAGCCGATCTCATAATCATGCTCTGGGAATACTTTTCCGTAAATGTCAGCGTATGTTACCTGACGGATCTTTACGTTGATTCCAAGTGCATTCTGCCACTGCTCCTGAAGAGTCTCAACGATTCTCTTGCTTGAGTCAGCATCTGTTGTAACTACTTCAACTGTGATGTCAGAAGCGTTAGCAATACCAAGTTCCTGCATAGCAGCATTCAGGTATTCTGTAGCTTTGTCCTGATCTCCATCCAGTGGATATGAGTAAGAATCAAGATCATAAGCTTCGCCGTATGTAGTTCCCTTAGCCTGCAGTCCTGAGAATACCAGTCCGTTGAATGCTGTGTACGTATCAGCATTAGCAAGCTTGTTGTAATCGTTACGGTTCAATGCATAGTTCAGAGCCAGACGGAAGTTCTGGTTACCAAGTACCGGATTGTCGCTCTTAGAGTTAATGTAGCAGAAGTCAACGTTACCGTTTGCAAATACTTCTGATTTATCCTTGTAATCCGGAACGTATGCTGTAGGAACCTGTACATAATCCAGATCTCCTGCTTCATACATAGAAAGCTGTGTATCTGTATTCTCTACGTAGTTCAGCTCACATTTGTCGAGGTTAATAGAATCTTTATCCCAGTAGTTGTCGTTCTTTTCGAATACCCATACATTATCCTCTGAGCTTGTCATTACAAACGGACCAGAGTATACGTTCTTGTCTGCTGTTGCAGCGAAGTCTGTACCATATTCTTCAACAACGTCCTGACG
Source organism: bacterium (assembly GCA_963592205.1). GTDB lineage: Bacteria > Bacillota > Clostridia > Lachnospirales > Lachnospiraceae > Claveliimonas. Next base: position 9,470 of record CAVAVU010000053.1, on the reverse strand, counting down.
AAGCGGTGCGTACTGTCCTGATGATCCGATCAGACTCAGGAAGTATGCTGTCGGGTGCTCAAGTGTTACCTCAAGTGTAGTGTCATCAATAGCCTTAACTCCCAGTTCATCAACATCCATGTTACCCTGCTCAATGGCCTGACCATTCTTTAAGCAGTCACCGATGAATGCATATGGGCTGGCTGTCTCAGGATTAACCAGTCTCTTCCAGCTGTACTCGAAATCAGCAGCTGTAATCTGTTCTCCATCGCTCCATTTTGCATCATCACGCAGGTGGAATGTGTAAGTAAGTCCATCATCAGACTCATCCCAGCTCTCTGCAATACCTGGCTGAATGTCACCGGCTGTGTTACGTACAAGTCCTTCTGTAATCGCATGCTGGATCTCATTGTCACCAATACTCTGTCCCTTAGTCGGGTCCAGTGTAGTCGGCAGTGTGTTAGTAGCATAACGGAATACTTTTCCGTCAGATGAATCTCCGCCATCTGAGCTTCCACCACCTGGTGTTCCACAGCCTGTAGCAAGACCTGCCACCATAGCCATACTTAAAAATGCAGCTAATACTCTCTTTTTCATAAGTCGTCCTCCTTCTTTAAAGTTCTATTAGCTCATGTGTAGCACTTATCAGGTTCTCATATCCGTTCTCTGTAATGATACCCTGATCTTCGATCCGGACACCACCCCATCCCGGGATATAAATACCTGGTTCTACTGTCATTACGCTGCCTGCCTGCAGCACATCGGTATGGTTCTTACCAATAAATGGGAGTTCATGTACAAATAAACCTACTCCATGACCGATTCCCGTATAATTATACGGCATATATTCAGTTCCTTCTATCGCTTTCAGAGATGCCTGATAGCAATCCTCACCGGTAACGCCCGGTTTGATCGTTGCTTCCACATCTTCTGTCATCTGTCTGCAAAGATTATATACTTCTTTCTGCTTCGGTGTCGCCTTACCGACAACTACCGTTCTTGTCATATCGGAAAGATAACCATCATACTGGCATCCATAATCCATCAATACAAAATCTCCGTATTCCAGAGCTCTGTTACCAGGAATACCATGAAGAAGTGATGTCTTAGGTCCTGAGATCAGGATTCCACCGTATGGCTTGGTATCTGCCCCTTCCATTACCATATAATGGGATAACTTAGAAGCAAGTTCCTTCTCTGTCACACCTACTTTAATATCCTGAAGGATCTTATCAAATGCTCTTGAAGCAATGTCGCAGGAGATTCGTAACTTCTGAATCTCTTCCGGAGTCTTCACTTCACGGAATCTCTCGACTACATTCAGTGTCGGAACCAGTTCTGCATCAATCATATCCTGCATAGACTTCCATGTTGCATATGTAAGATGATCCTGTTCAAAACCAATGGTCTTAACTCCATCTTTCTTACTCAGTTCTGAAATCACATTACCAATGCTGGTTGATCTCCAGTTAATGATCTCATATTCCGGGCACTCCATACTTGCCTGCTCGGTATATCTCGGATCTGTAATAAAATACTGATTTGCTTTATCGATAAACAGGTACGAATCATCGCCTGTGTATGCACTGATACATCTGACGTTGGCTGGCTTCGCGATATAAAATCCGTCCAGTCCTTCTTTTTCCATGTAGCTGCGTAATTCTTCTAATCGATTCATAATGTCTGCTTATACCTGCCTTTCACTTAATTATCGTATATACATGATACGCTTTGTCTCCCACTTCGTAAACCGGAATCCATTTCCAGTCGCCAAGTTGGAAGTCCAAATCATCTTCCGCCTCATCGGTCCATTCCATCTGTTCTGCAATCTCAGTCTCTTTCATCGGAAGTTCCAGATAATCTGTATCATCTGAAATTGCCGCCATAACATAAGGTCCGTACTGGATTGCCGCTTTCTCCGGTTCATCCGGTGCCCGAAGCACTCTCACCCCCGGCTTCCACTGTATATGAAGTTTCACATCACCGGAATGCAATATAACTTCTATATAACCGGCTGTGTTCTTCTTTGTATCCAGCATCTCTCCATCCATTTCTAACAGGCAATCATCTGCCCACTCCGGATATCGGAGATATAACTTCTGGAATGCTCCATTCTGAATCTGCAGTTCGTATTCCTGCCTGCGTCCTGATATACACTCCACACGAAGCTTCATATCACCCTGACGCAATTCAGACGGTATATACATATTTATAAAGAACGCATCCCTTTTCTGGAAATACATACCTTCCTGATATTTGAAATGGCTCTCCATACCAGTTCCATGACAACAGCTGTTCTCAAACAGGAATTCTCGCTTCATCCCCGGTCCCAGTGGAAAGAAATAAGTGCTCTCTCCGCTTCCGCTTTCATCCGGCGTTGCCAAAACGTGGTTATAAAGAGTCTTTTCATAATAGTCCATATACCTGCTGTCAGGATCCATCTGGTACAATTCTTTGGTGAGTTTCAACATATTATAAGAAGCACATGTCTCCTGGGTTGATGCCGTCAGAAGCTTTCCGATCTCCCGGTAGCCCTGGAACATCTCTCCTTCTCCAACACCGCCTGTGGCATAAGCTCTGTTCTCCGTTACCGTCGTCCAGAACGCTCTCGCCATCTCCAGATACTTCAGATCCCCTGATGCTTTGTAGATCTCTATCGCTCCCAGGATCTGTGGAATATGCTGGTTCGCATGAATCCCATTCAGCTGATCCTGATACCGCATCAGCGGCCGGTATAACTTGTCATTATCAAATAATCTGGCACATTTCAAAAATTCTTCTCTTCCCGTCAGCTCAGCAAGCTGTGCCATTACTACATTCATCCCACCGAACTCTCCGGCTATGTACATGCTCCACATCTTCTTAAGCTGCGCTTCCGGGAGCCGTGATAATCTGTGCCAGGTCCACACTCCCATCTTCTCTGCAATGGAAAGTGCTTCTTTCTTATCTATATATAGGTAACAGTCCAATAGTCCTGCTATGATCTTGTGAAGTGTATAGTACGGTGCCCAGATCTTCGGATATGGTGTATACTCTTCGAGCAGGTCAAACTGTTCTTCCGAATATGCACTTAAGAATCCTTCCCGAATACCTTCTATATTCTGAAATGCCTGCTGACATCTTCCAAGTTCGTCTACCATATAGACTGCCTTATCCCGGATCTTCTCATCTCCCGTAGCACGGTAACAAAGTGCCAGTGCTGAAAGATAATGCCCTGTGGTGTGACCTTTGAGTTTGCTCTCATCAGCATCCCAGCCATCCGGACTGTCAGCTCCTCTGGTGTCCAGCCCTGACGCCTTTCTGAAATGATACAACATACTGTCATCATCCATGGAAAGTAAATACTTATGCATCCGCTCCTGTGCTTCGTAAAATGCATTCCCCGGAAGTATCCGAACCACAGCATCTTCACTCTGATACACTTCTGCAGCTTCATCAGGTCTTCCCTGCACGGTAACTTCTATAGGATATGTATCTGTATTCTGATGCGGATTCTCCTGTTCTAAAATCGTCACCGCATATACTTTGCTGGCAGAAGCTTCTCCGTATGTAAAAGTACCCGTCAGAAGCACTTCCCGGTTCCCCATGCCATATAACGGGCGGTTCACCTTGCCGATCACATCTACGAATCTCTCTTCCCCGGAGCTCCAACTGATCTCTGATCCGTACTTGCCTTTTGCAGGAAGTGCAAGATCAAATGTCACAGTCTTCAAATTCCCAAGATACAGGAAATCCATATCCTTTTGTACTACTTTCTGGTCGTTCAGGTTCATATCGACATCCTCTATAGTTTTATACACGTTAATAATATAACACTTTTTAGACCAAAGTTCAATTCCTCTTTTCTATTTTTCATAGTTTTTAGACGAATTTCATAAAATGTCTAAAAAAGTGCAAAAAAAAGGCATCTTTTTAAGGATGCCTTCTTTGGTAACGCTTGACGTGATTATATACCATAGTCCAGAATATTTCCAGTCTTTTTATGAATTTTTTAATATTCTTTCTTGCATTTTCGTTTTCGTCTGTCAAACTATTGACAATCTGGCAGATATATGGTACTTTTAGACCATAGTACAAACCATAGTCTAAAACCTTAAAAGAAAGGAACAAAAAGTACGATGAATCTGATTACCAACATTCAAAAATTTTCTATACATGATGGTGACGGAATCCGCACAACCGTATTTTTCAAAGGCTGTCCGCTCAAATGTGAATGGTGTCACAACCCTGAGACACAGCGTTATGAACAGGAGCTTCAATATGACTCAGAAAAATGTACGGGCTGCGGCTGCTGTGCTAAGGTCTGTCCGTCCGATGCGATCACAATGCAGGATGGCAAACCGATGCTCGACAAAACAGTCTGTCAGCTCTGCGGCAAATGTACGAACTTCTGTCCACAAGGTATCCGCGAGATCATCGGCGAAGAATACCCTGTCAAGGATCTGATCCGTGAGTTAAAGAAAGACCTGATGTTTTACGAAGATTCCGGCGGCGGCGTTACCCTCTCCGGCGGCGAGGTCATGACCATGTCCACAGATTATATTCTTGCAATTGCCAAGGCATTAAAGCACGAAGATATTACGCTTACTATTGACACCTGTGGTCAGGTTTCCTATGATAAATTTGAAGCAATCCTTCCATATGTGAATACATTTTTATATGATGTCAAAGTCATGGATCCGGAGCTTCATAAGAAATACATCGGCGTTGACAACAAGCTGATCCTCGAGAATCTGGTGAAGCTTTCTAACGCAGGTGCCCGCATTTACATCCGTATTCCTACTGTAAATGAGGTCAACGGTAACGAGCAGAACATGACAGAGACGATCAAGTTTCTGAAAGAACATGACATCCACCCGGCTCAGGTGAATCTCCTGCCTTATCACGATACAGGCAGCGGCAAATACGCCAAGCTGGATATGGAATATAAAGGAACAGATTTACATGCACCATCCAAAGAAGAAATGGAAAGCTTTGTACAGCTTTTCAAGGATGCAGGATTTCAAAACACTAAAATAGGAGGTTAGAAAAATGGCAACAAAACGAGGCATGAACGAAAGAATCCAGAAATTAAGAGATCTCAGCGTTAACACACCAGTACATATCGATCTGGAAAGAGCTAAGATTGAGACTGATTTCTACAAAGAAAACGAGGGTAAATACTCTATCCCGGTAATGAGATCTATGGTTCTGAAGGAATACTTCTCTAAAAAGACTCTGTACCTGGGAGACGGCGAGCTGATCGTTGGTGAAAAAGGTAAGGATCCACAGGCATCTCCTACATTCCCTGAACTGTGCTGCCACAGCGTAGAGGATATGACCGTTATGAGCGAGCGTGATCTGGTTTCTTTCCACACTACAGAAGAAGACAGAAAGCTTCAGGCTGAAGAGATCATCCCTTACTGGAAAGGCAAGACCATGCGTGAGAAGCTTCTCTCTATGATGACTCCGGAATGGCATGACTGCTACGAAGCAGGTATGTTCACAGAGTTCATGGAGCAGAGAGGTCCTGGACACACATGTGGTGGTGAGCAGGTATTCACAACCGGATATCTGGATTACAAAGAGAAGATCAAAAAGACAATGGATTCCCTGGATTTCATGAATGATCCGGAAGCCCTTGATAAATTAGAAGAACTGAAAGCCATGGATATCTCCTGCGATGCAGTGATCATCCTTGGCGAAAGATATCACAAACTGGCTCTGGAGATGGCTGAAAAAGAAACAGACGAGACACGTAAAGCAGAACTTCTGCAGATTGCTGCCAACCTGGAAGTCGTACCGGCTCATGCCCCACAGACTTACTGGCAGGCAATCCAGTTATACTGGTTCACACACCTTGCTGTTACAACAGAACTGAACCCATGGGATGCATTCAGCCCGGGACGTATGGATCAGCACCTGATCAAATACTACGAAGCAGATACAGAAGCAGGTATTCTGGATGATGACAGAGCTCTGGAACTTCTGGAGTGCTTATGGGTTAAGTTCTACAACCAGCCGGCACCTGTTAAAGTAGGTATCACACTGAAAGAAAGCGCTACATACACAGACTTCGCTAATATTAACACCGGTGGTGTTACACCAGACGGTCGTGACGGTGTCAACGCTGTCAGCTACCTGATTCTTGACTGCATGGACGATATGAAACTGGTTCAGCCGAACTCTAACGTAACCATCAGCAAGAAGACACCAACCAAGTTCTTAAAGAGAGCATGTGAGATCTCCAGAAAAGGTTGGGGACAGCCTGCATTCTATAATACAGAGGCTCAGACTATGGAGCTTATCAACGCAGGTAAATCTCTGGAAGACGCACGCCGTGGTGGATCTTCAGGATGTGTAGAGACCGGAGCATGGGGAAGCGAAGCATATATCCTGACAGGATACATGAACATTCCAAAGATCTTCCAGCTCACGCTTTACAATGGATATGACAATGTATCCGGTAAGCAGCTCGGTCTGAAGCTCGGATACGCAAAAGACTTCAAGACATACGAAGAGCTGTGGGAAGCATTCAAGAAACAGATGAAGCATTTCATCGATATCAAAATCCGCGGTAACAACGTGATTGAGAAGCTGTATGCAGAATATATGCCGGCTCCTTGCCTGTCAGTTGTAACCAACGACTGTATCAGCAATGCAAAAGATTACAATGCAGGCGGTGCAAGATACAACACCAACTACATCCAGGGTGTAGGTATCGGAACTATTTCCGACTGTCTTGCAGCTATCAAATACAATGTATATGATAAGATGAACTTCACAATGGAAGAACTGATTGAAGCTATGGATCACAACTACGAAGGTTACGATGCAATCTACCGTATGGTTCATGACAAATCACCTAAGTATGGTAACGATGATGACTATGCTGATGATCTGATGCAGGATGTATTCTATCTGTACCATGATCTGATCACAGGTCGTCCGAACATGAAAGGTGGTACATACGGCGTAGATATGCTTCCTACTACCTGCCACGTATACTTCGGTGAAGTTATCGGAGCAACCGCTAATGGACGTAAGGCTCATGTACCTGTATCTGAGGGTATCTCTCCTGAGAAATCTGCAGATACCAACGGTCCTACAGCTGTTATCAAATCCTGCGCTAAGATGGATCATCTGGCAACAGCAGGTACTCTGCTGAACCAGAAGTTCACTCCTGACGTAGTTGCAGGCGAAGAAGGTCTGAACAACATGGCAAGTCTGATCCGAAGCTACTTCGCAATGGACGGACATCATGTACAGTTCAATGTCATTGACAGACAGACTCTGATCGATGCTCAGAACAATCCGGATGACTACAAAGATCTTATCGTTCGTGTAGCCGGATACAGTGACTTCTTCCGCAACCTGTCTAAACCACTGCAGGATGAGATCATCAACCGTACAGAGCAGTCCTTTGGCTAAATCAAAATAATAACTGCTTAACAGTTTAAAGTCTGAGAAGGCCTTTCACACACGCTCATGTGTAAAAGGTCTTCTCGTTTATCACAAACTATTTGCAGAATGCAGATAGCTTGTGATAGAATATTTAACAATTATATTTTGCTTTCAAGGAGAATCTATGGAACGTACAAAAAAAGGAAAAAGTGCCAAGAACAGAATCGTAACCGCAGCATGGCAGCTTTTTCACGAAAAAGGCTATAACGGTACTACCGTGGATGATATCATTGCTCTGTCTGGTACATCAAAGGGATCATTTTACTATTATTTCAACACAAAAGACGAACTACTTAATACACTATCTGTAATTCTGGATGATTTTTACGAAGCGTTAGAAAGCCGGATGAATCCTGATCTCAATTCTTTTACGAAACTATTGAATGTAAATTACGAAGCCCACAAAATGATTGAAGATAACATCAGTATCGATCTGATTGCATCCCTCTATTCTACCCAGCTTGTATCACAGGGACAACGGAATCTGCTGGATCAAAACCGGAAATACTATAAATTCATCACCAGTATCGTCACAGAAGGTCAGATGCGTGGTCAGATCAGAAATGATATGTCCGCTACAGAGATTACCAAGTATTTTACCATGTGTGAACGCGCATTAGTCTCTGACTGGTGTCTCAGCAGAGGTGAATTTTCATTAAGCGAATACAGTCACAGATGTATGCCTGTCATGTTGGAACATTTCAAAATCTAACCCCATTGACGCATACTGCTGTTACGAATTATAATAGAGAAAACGTATTTCACACGAGGAGGAAAATCATGGAAAACGTAATCGAATTAAAACACCCACTGATTCAGCATAAGATTTCAAAACTGCGGGACAAGCACACCGGAACAAACGAATTCCGCAAGCTGGTAGAAGAAATTGCTATGCTGATGGGATTTGAAGCTCTGAGTGATCTTCCGCTTAAAGATATCGAAGTAGAGACTCCAATCGAGACATGCCAGACTCCAGTCATTGCCGGCAAGACACTTGCAGTCGTACCGATTCTGAGAGCCGGACTCGGTATGGTCAATGGTATCCTCGCACTGGTACCTTCTGCAAAGGTAGGACACATCGGACTGTACCGCGACGAAGAGACTCACGAGCCGCACGAATATTACTGCAAACTTCCGGATCCGATCAACGAACGTCTGATTGTTGTTACTGATCCGATGCTTGCTACCGGTGGATCTGCTATTGCAGCTCTGGACTTCATCAAGCAGCATGGTGGAAAGCACATCAAGCTCATGTCCATCATCGCAGCTCCTGAAGGAGTCAAGCGTGTACACGAAGCTCATCCGGATGTACAGATCTACATCGGACATGTTGACCGCGAGCTGAACAAAGATGCTTATATCTGCCCGGGTCTGGGTGACGCCGGAGACCGTATCTTCGGAACCAAATAATCCATATAATATGATTTATATTTTCAAACAGGACGCTTTTCACAGCGTCCTGTTCTTTATATACGCACCAACGAGAAAGGCACCACCGCTGATGCGGCAGTGCCTTTCTCTAATCTTATAAATATAACATATTTGGAGAAACTTATTATCCCTCGTAGTATGCTTTCAGATAGATTTCCTTAATCTCTTTGAACAGAGGATATCTTGGGTTAGCTCCTGTACACTGGTCGTTGAATGCATTTTCTACCATTTCGTCCAGAGTAGCGAGGAAGTCTTCTTCCTTAACACCATATTCCTTAATAGTTCTCTTGATTCCAACCTTCTCTTTCAGTTCTGCGATCGCTTTGATGAAGTTATCAAATACTTCGTCATCATTCTTACCTGTAACACCACAGAATCTTCCGAATTCAGCATATCTCTCTTTAGCCTTTGGATATGGATACTGAGAGAATGTTCCCATCTTAACCGGTGCCGGATCTGCATTGTATTTCATAACAAGCTCGATCAGCAATGCGTTAGCAATACCGTGCGGCAGGTGGTGATATGCACCAAGTTTGTGTGCCATAGAGTGGCATACTCCCAGGAATGCATTGGCAAATGCCATACCAGCCATCGTAGATGCATTAGCCATTCCTTCT
>CAVAVU010000052.1:0-7331 GCA_963592205.1 bacterium | reverse complement strand
TAAAATGGGGATAAATTTCTCATTTTAACTTGTACTAAATCTTGACATAGGACCATATTAAAGATTTAGAGATCATTCAATTTGTTGGCCGTGGACGTAGTGGACACTGGGAGATTATAAAAAAAGAAAAAGTCATTTCCCAGAAGAACTCAGATACTCCACAGGTGTAACATGATTTTTTTTCTTGAATAACTGAATAAAGTGACTTTCATTACAGAAGCAGAGCGTATAGCTGATCTCATAGAGGGATTTTCCCTGGGAGAGCATATGCTTTGCTTCTTCTAATTTCTGGTCAATAATGTACTGATGCAGAGTGCTTCCGGTCTCCTTTTTAAATGCCTGGGAGAGATAGTCGCGAGATACATGTAGCTCTTTCGCAATGTCAGCAATCTTCAGTCTATGGTGAAGGTGAATGTGGATCCAGTGCATACATCGGTTAATCAACGGACTATAGCATTGTGGAATTTTATCTTCTCTGACCTTACGAGTCAGTTCCAGTGCTTTATCGCACAGATAGTCCAGACATTCTTCCATAGTAGGAATCAAGTCGATTTCCTGAATGTAGAGGTCACTTAACTGATAGGCTTCGCTTTCATCCAGACCGCCGAGAATCGCATAATGTATCGCGATCGCAATCGCAGAGACAGCCCAGTAGTGAATCTCACGCAATGGATTGTCAGACATATGACCGATGACGAGGCCTGAATTGCGATAAAGCGTGATCGCATTTTTTACGCCAGTTATATCACCGTTTTGAATTGCGCGGTAAAGCAGTAGCTCATAAGCAAATGTGGTATGAGTCTTACCCGTTTCGCGGGCATCATATAAAAAGTTTTTGGATGAACCTAGAAATTCGTAATCGATTCCGGAAGACTGGCGTGCCATGATAATACCTCCTTTTTTGACGCTGGTATCATATAATAAATATAACACAAAATATCATAAATTTGATATAGAAAAATGGAAGGAAATGTTACGTTGATGCTATAGAAATCTGGTAAAAAAGAGGTGATTTGATGAAGCGGAATCTGAGCGAAAAATGCAGAACGGTTACAGGTTATGGTGCATGGCATATTGGAACAATGCATGTATCGGACGGACCTCATGGCGTGCGGGCACAGAAGGATGGCGCAAAGAACGATGACAGTTACGAAGCAACCTGTTTTCCGACAGCAAGCAGCGCAGCCTGTTCCTGGAACACGGAGCTCATTGAGAAAATGGCAGAGGGAATTGCGAAAGAAGCAAAAGAATTGGGCGTGTCTGTGATGCTTGGACCAGGTGTCAATATGAAACGTTCGCCTCTCTGTGGAAGAAATTTTGAGTATTATTCGGAAGATCCATTGCTTGCAGGAGAATTGGGTGCGCATTATATATCAGCCATGCAGAGATGTGGGGTAGGAACTTCGCTGAAGCATTATGCAGGGAATAATCAGGAAACGCATAGGATGACAGCAAATTCTATGATTGATGAAAGGGCGCTTCATGAAATCTATCTGACTGCATTTGAGATAGCGGTGAAAAAGGCAGATCCGGCATCAGTTATGGCAAGCTATAACTATGTGAATGGCGTGCCTGCCTGCGAAAATTCATATCTGTTAAGAGAAGTGCTTCGTGATAAATGGGAGTATCAGGGACTGGTGATGAGTGACTGGGGCGCTTGTGTAGATCTGCCAGCCTGCATCAATGCAGGAATGGATGTAGAGATGCCAGACAGCATGGGAAATCATATGCCGGAGCTTGAAAGGGCAGTGAAGAGCGGTAAACTTCCGATTGAAAAATTAGATCAGGCAGTGGAGCGGATTGAGAAATTGATGGCGGAGTATGGGAAGAATTGCATCCTGGGGAATCGGAAGAAAGAAGTGTCAAAGGATACCAGAAGAAAGAACCATGTGCTGGCAGGACGGATTGAATCGGAAAGTGCAGTGCTGTTAAAGAATGAATCTTTTCTACCGTTACAGTCTGGAGCCGAACTGTTGGTAATTGGAGATCTGGCAGAACATCCCAGATATCAGGGAGGCGGAAGCAGTCATATTCACACGGCGATGGCAGAATCAGTGACAAAACAATTTGAGGAATATTATGCGAAAGTTTGGTATGTAAAAGGTTATAAACGTAATACATTTAACCGAAATAGGAGGTTGGAGCGGGAAACACTGACAGCGGTAAAACATGCGGTTCGTAAAGGCATTTCAATTTTGTTTTTCGGAGGTCTTACTGATGTGGCTGAGGGAGAAGGATATGACAGGGAGAGTTATGAACTGCCATATAATCAGACGGAACTTCTCAGACAGATATTGAAAATTACGAATCAGATCGGGTTTATTTCATTTGGAGGAGCACCGTACGATATGGAACTGCCATCCAGGTGTAAAGCAGTGCTTCAGATGTATCTGGGAGGAGAATCAGTTGGAAAAGCCTGTGCGGATATTGTAATGGGGCAGGTGAATCCATCGGGCAAACTTGCGGAAAGTATTCCGTTCACTGAAAAAGATGTACCAAGTTACGGATATTTCGGAAAGCAGGGCAGACAGAAAAATGCATTGGATGATGTAGAATATCGGGAAAGTATCTTTGTCGGATATCGGTATTACGATACCTTTGATGTTCCGGTCAGATATTGTTTTGGTCATGGATTAAGTTATACAATCTATAACTATTCCAACCTCAGAGTGCAAAAAAGCGGGCAGACATCGTATGAAGTGAGGTTTGAAGTACAGAATGCAGGAAACATGGCAGGCAGTGAGATTGCTGAAGTGTATGTAAAGAATCCGGATACCGATGCATTCAGGGCAAAACGAGAACTGAGGGGATTTGCAAAGGTACACCTGGAACCGGGAGAATGTAAAACGGTCACAATTCAGTTGGCAGAGCGGGCATTTTCAGTATATCAAGATCATGAATTTCAGGTGATCGGTGGAGAATATGAGATTCAGATTGGCGCGTCATTACAGGATATCCGCTTATCTCAGAAAGTAGAAATTGAAGGAAAAGAATTGCAGTGTCCGTTGACATTGAACAATAAAGTTCCGCTCAGCAGGATAGACTTTGACAAGCTGTATGAGGGAAAACGGACACATTTTTCCCAGACGATGCCCGGTGAATTTACGACGAAAAATTCTCTGAATCAGATGCGGCAGTATTCGTATCTTGCCAGAAGATGGCTTCGTATCGGGAAACTTGCAGTTAGGCTGATGTATTTTCCGAAGCCGATGCATGATCCGGAGGTCAGGATGATGTGGGAAGGAATTGCGGATGGCAATGTTGACAGTGTGTGCAATCAGAGTGGAGGACTTGTGAGTCATAAGACGATTTTAAAGATTGTGAGATCGGCAAACGAGGAGGAAAAAGTATGAGGGAAAAGCTGGATAAAAGGACAAAATGGAGTTACTGTATCGGAGCAACGGGACGAGATGCGGCGTATGCGCTCGTGAGTATGTATTTGATTCTCTATGTGCAATACACTATGCATCTTACCAGTGCTCAGTTTGCAGTAATCAGTGGCGTGATGATCGTGTGCATGGTATGGGATGCAGTCAATGATCTGCTGATGGGAATTATCATTGAAAATACACATTTCAAAATGGGTAAATTTAAACCCTGGATACTGATTGGTTCGATAACAAATGCAGTTGTAATTGTGTGTCTTTTTACCATCCGACCGTCCGGATGGGGATTTGTGGCATTCTACAGTTTCTTCTATCTGATGTGGGGAATGACATACACGATGAATGACATTGCATATTGGGGCGTGCTTCCGTCATTAAGTTCGGATTCGCAGACCAGAGATTCACTGGTGACAACAATGAGTGTATTTGTGTGCATTGGTCAGTTCTCGGTTGCCGGAGTGGTGCCGATCGTGATTGCAGGAAATGCGGTCAATGCATATCGCATCGTGGCATTGATCGTGGCTGTTGGACTGATCGCATTTCAATGCCTGACTGCGTTTGGAATCAAAGAACGCGAAAGAAAAGAACAGGCGGATAAACTGTCGTTAAAGGATATGTATCGTATATTTGCCAGAAACGATCAGTTAGTATACGCAGGAATCGCATCTGTATTTTTCAATATAACCTGTAATATATTGATTATTTTTGGCGTGAATTTCTTTTATATCGAGTATGGGTATTCGGAAAGCGGTAATCTCGTGTTTTATTTTACGGTAATGTATGGTCTGGGTATGTTGATCTCGCAGGCAAGTTATGCAACAATTGCAAAGCACATTTCCAGACAGCAGATCGTGGGAATCTGCTTTGTAGTGTTAATGATCGGATATGCCGGATTCTTGGGATTTGGCTACATACTTCCTAAAAATGTTATCCTGTTAAATGCTATTGGTTTCATTATCTTTTTCTTCCAGGGGCTGATGAATCTGGCAATCATCGTAATGATCAATAATACGATTGAGTATGATGAAGCAAGATTTCATGAACGGCATGATTCCGTGATCTCAGCAGTCCGTTCATTCAGCGTAAAGCTGGCAGGTGGAATTAATCAGGGATTATCGACACTGGTTCTTATCGTGAGTGGAATCTATGTGAAGAGCCAGAATATCAGTGCATTGGAGATCAAGGTAAATCAGGGAGAAATGACGAGTGCGGAGGTATTAGAGAAAGCAAATCATTATATAGCAGAAATTACATCTGTGCAAGGACTCGTATTTCGGTTGGGAATGGTATTAATTCCGGTCATTGCATTGGTAATCTCGTATATTATTATTCGGAAAAAATATCATATTGATGAGAAAGAATACGAGCAATTAATTCAGAAACAGAATGCATAATTTTTCCTTCCTGGTCCATACTAACTGCATGTACTGAGAGAAAATACAGTTAAGTGAATGCAGTAAAAGGAGAATGCGGTATGGAAGAAGCCAGAAAGAAACTGAGAATCTGTATGGTGCTCGTGGTGGCGACAGCAATCATTGTGGGGCTGGTCTATTATTTTCATGATGTGAGAGGGAATGACTACGCCACAGATGGAACACTGGTGCAGAGATACGGGGTGCAGACGGTATGTCAGCGGTAAAAGAAACTGTGTACATCAAAGGTGATGAAGCGGTAGAAGTGACGAAACAGACAGTAAATCTCGGAGATCTGGTGGAAATGGAATGCTCGGATCCCAAGATTCTGTCAAGGCTTAAGACCATCCGTGTCCTGAAATTTGCTGACCCGTCGAAGAAATATTCCTATCACGGACGAAGCAGAACGGTTGTATCCGTGCTGAAGCTGATCCAGTGCATTCACGAAGTCTATCCGGCTGTGGATGTGCAGAACCTTGGCGCGCAGGATATCATCGTCACCTGGGAGAATCAGGAAACGGCAGGAGGCTTTTTACACTGGCTGAAAATTGTCATCGTAGTGCTTATATCATTTTCCGGATCCGCATTCTCTATCATGGCATTTAATAACGATGTGGATGTGTCCAGATTATTTAATCAGATCTATGAATGGATGACAGGACGGGAGTCGAACGGTTATACGATGCTTGAAATCGGTTACAGCATCGGTATTGCAGTGGGAATATTGATCTTCTTTAATCATTTTGGCAAGAAGCGTTTTTCAGTAGATCCGACACCGATGGAGGTGGAAATGCGACTGTATGAAAATGATATACAGACGACATTGATCGAGAATTATTCCAGAAAGGGGAAAGAGGTAGATGTGGGGACTACAGATATTGTCAGCGATCATCGGACTTAGCGCCGGGATGCTGGTGGCAGCAGGACTTTTCTCTTTTATTACAGGACTTGGTGTGATCTCGGATTTCGCAGACCGGACGCACACGGGAGAGCATGTGATGCTTTACGAAGATGCCATTGTAGTTGGCGGAATCCTGGGGAATCTGTTGTTCGTATTCAAGGTTCATATTCCGGGAGGCGGATGGATTCTACCGATATTCGGACTACTTGCCGGGATATTTACCGGATGTTGGGCAATGGCACTGGCAGAAATGTTAGAAGTATTTCCAATTTTTGTACGCCGAGTAAAGTTGGTGCGTTGCATTCCGTGGGTGATTCTCGGAACCGCACTCGGTAAAACGGCAGGCGCATTATTATTCTTTTCCCGGCATTGGGGAAAATGACGGAGGACAGGGGATGAATCAGAAAACAGATCAGAATGAAAAGAAGAAACGGGAACAGAAGGAATATCAGGAGTACGTAAAAACGGTAACACCGGTGCACAATTTGTGGCTGAATATGGCGAAAGCATTTGTAACCGGAGGCGTGATCTGTGTGATCGGACAGGGAATCCTGAACTATTGCAAATCTGCCGGACTGGATAAAGAAATCAGTGCAAGCTGGTGTGCAGTGGTACTGGTATTTTTATCAGCATTGCTGACCGGGTTAAATATCTATCCACGGATCGCCAAATGGGGCGGCGCAGGGGCATTGGTGCCGATTACCGGCTTTGCCAATTCGGTAGCAGCTCCGGCAATTGAATATAAAAAAGAAGGTCAGGTCATGGGAATCGGATGCAAGATATTTACCATAGCAGGCCCTGTGATCCTGTACGGAACGGTAATCAGCTGGGCGCTGGGACTTGTGTGGTGGATCGGAAAAATGATTGGAGCAGCTTAGGCTGCTCTGCTTTTTTATTTCAATGAAATTATTAGACTTTTTTGTGTCGTATTGATTTCCTTTTTAAAATGTGTATAATAGAACTTGATACAAAAACTATTTTAAATATGTATGAAGTTATAAAAGGTGGATTGTATGAGTATGGATACAAATTATGAAGAGATATTCAGCCGATACGATGGGATAATGCGTACATGTGAGCTCACAAAGGAAGGAATATCATATCAGACACTCCAAAACTTGATTGAGGCTGGATGTGTAGAAAAAATTAAATATGGATATTATCAATGGCAGGACGAAAAGGCACTTACAGAGGTGTCTGTGATAAGATCGCTTTTTCCAAAGGCTGTTATTTGTGATATGTCTGCGGCAATGTATTATGGATATACAGATCGTGTGCCAGAAGTTTGGCATATAGCCGTAGAAAATACATCTGCGAGAAATAAATATAAATTGGATGCGCCGGTTATAAAGCCACATTTTATCAATGAAGATAGATTGAAAATAGGGGTTAGCGAGGAAAATATAGATGGAATTACAGTACAGATTTATGACAGAGAACGAGTTGTATGTGATTGCCTGCGACATATCAATACAATGGATGGAGAGATTTTTAGTACTGTAATTCAGAGATATATTAAAGATCCACATAAGGATGCTGCAAGGTTGATGTCATATGCATCTAAACTTGGCGTAGAGAAAAAAGCAAGGAGAATACTAGGCGTATGGCTATAAGAGAGATAAAGGATATGGG
>CAVAVU010000051.1:0-21649 GCA_963592205.1 bacterium | reverse complement strand
TCGGATCATATCTTTTTTTACGCAGAAGATCGCGTATGGCATTCAGAGAATCCTCTGTACTGTAATACTCACCCAGGATATCCTGAACCTGTTCCATATCTACACCTTTCTTCAACAAAAGTGCATAGATCTCTTTTCTACTCTTACTGTTTCTCTTACTTTCAATAAACCTCCGGATATAGGACTCATCATTAATATATCCAAAAGACTTCACATAGGCAATTGCCGCATCTACAATGTCTGCCGTATAATCGCCATTCAGCAATTTGGTACGGAGCTGGCTCTCTGTCCGATCCATATCATTCAGCAGATGCATTGCACGTAGCTTGGCTCTTTTCAGGACAACCTTTTCTCTGATCTCCTGATATGCCTCTTCAGTTAAATTCCCATCTTTCTGTATCTTATAGCGAAACAGTTCGCCCTTATAGAGTGTAAAGGCGAACTGTCCATCCAGATATACTTTAAACTTGGTCTTGGTTACCGGTCTGATATCTGTAATCTGCATCTCTTATTCCACATCTTTTCCTGCACTCTTATCAGTATCTGAAGGTTCTTCCTCTGTATCTTCTGATACCTGATAATGTGCACGTACTTTGTGATCGATCTCTTCCATCTTCTCAGGATGTGAAGCCAGCCATTGCTTGGCATTCTCACGTCCCTGTCCGATCTTATCCCCGTCATAAGCAAACCAGGAGCCGCTCTTATTCACAATACCAAGGTTCGTTGCCAGATCAAGAATATCTCCTTCCTTGGAAATACCCTTACCGAACATAATATCAAATTCCGCCTCTTTGAATGGTGGTGCGATCTTATTCTTAACCACTTTCACACGGACACGATTACCTACCATCTCACCGCTCTGCTTCAAAGTCTCAATACGGCGGATATCCATACGGATAGAAGCATAGAACTTCAGCGCACGACCGCCTGTGGTAGTCTCAGGATTACCAAACATCACGCCAACCTTCTCACGCAGCTGGTTAATAAAGATCACAACGCAGTTCGACTTGCTGATAACCGGTGTCAGCTTTCTGAGCGCCTGAGACATCAGTCTTGCCTGAAGTCCCACATGGGAATCGCCCATATCTCCTTCAATCTCCTGTCTCGGTACCAGTGCCGCTACAGAGTCCACTACAATAATATCCATCGCACCGGAACGTACCATCGTCTCAGTAATCTCCAACGCCTGATCACCGCTGTCCGGCTGAGAAATATACAGTTCATCAATATTCACACCGATATTCTTCGCATAAGCAGGATCCAATGCATGCTCAGCATCGATAAATCCTGCAATTCCTCCCTGCTTCTGCACTTCGGAAATCATATGAAGTGCTACCGTAGTCTTACCACTGGACTCAGGACCATAGATCTCGATCACTCGTCCTCTCGGCACGCCGCCGAGTCCCAGCGCAATATCCAGGCTCAGTGAACCTGTCGGTACTGTCTCTACCGCAACTCTCGCTGCCGGATCTCCCAGCTTCATCACTGTACCCTTACCAAAATCCTTCTCCAACTTCGCGATCGCCGCATCTAACGCTTTCTTCTTATCATCACTTGCCATGTTATAATCTCCTTACATCTCGAACGTCTCCCGAACATTCGTTCGTTGTCATGTATTAATAGTATTATAGTTCCCCAAAAAAGTCAACAGTTAATTTTACAGATCTGTATGTGTAAACATAATACAACAGACTATGGTTATTGTCAACCATAGTCTGTACTTTTATTCCGATATGATACTTTTACATTTCCAGATATCATTTACTCCTGAAGCGAAGTTTTCTTTGTGATCGTAATTGTCTCATTATAACATGCAAAAATATTTTCCAGAACTTTCTTGTCCTGCTTGCCTGTAAATGCGCTTACGATCGGAACAATGATCAGTCCTCCTACCATTGCTACCACACCCGAATTAATGGATGACTTAAAGATGTAACTGAGTACAGTTCCCCATCCACTCACATCGGTTCCTGTAAGTGTGATCACCAACTGCAATACAGCCACGGCACATCCCCAGACAAAACATACTGCCACGGATGCTTTGCTGATCCCTTTCCAGTACAATCCGTATAAGAACGGTGCCAGAAATGCTCCCGCAAGAGCTCCCCAGGATACGCCCATCATCTGCGCGATAAATGTAACTTCCGGATGTGCATCCTTAAAGATTGCGATCACTGCAGATACGATAATGAAAAATACGATGAATAACCGCATAGTGGATACCAGCTTTTCATCCGGTATTTGCTTCTTTGATGCAGGTCTGATCACATCCAGTGTAAATGTAGAACTGGATGTAAGTACCAGTGATGACAGTGTGGACATAGAAGCTGACAACACCAGTACGATTACTACCGCAATTACAATCGACGGAAGTGTTGAAAGCATAGTCGGTATAATCGTATCGAATAATGGTTTACCCGTTACTTCATTGATCACAACACGATCAGCATATAACCGTCCAAAGCCTCCAAGAAAGTAACAGCCACCCGCCACGATAATTGCAAATACAGTAGAGATTACTGTACCTTTATGGATATCTTTTTCACTCTTAATCGCATAGAACTTACCAACCATCTGCGGTAATCCCCAGGTTCCAAGAGATGTCAGGATAACTACAAAAAGAAGTGCCAGCGGATCCGGTCCGAGAAATGCAGTATACGCGCCCTGCCATCCGGCATCACCGGTAACAGCAGCCAGCGTCTTCGTTGCATTCAGCAGACCACCGTTATCCATAAGTACTGCTCCGATCACGGCGCAGATACCAAACAACATGATAATTCCCTGAATAAAGTCATTGATCGCGGTCGCCATGTAACCGCCAAAGATAACATATACACCAGTCAGCACTGCCATAACTACAATTACTACCCAGTATGGAATATCAAACACCAGACCAAACAGACTGGATAATCCATTGTAAAGGGATGCTGTATACGGAATCAGAAAGATAAATACAATCACAGATGCTGCTACTTTTAAGGGAACAGATTCAAATCTTTTCCCAAAGAAGTCCGGCATCGTCTTGGCATCCAGATGCTGCGTCATAACTCTTGTTCTTCTTCCAAGCACATTCCATGCAAGCAGCGAACCGATAAACGCATTACCGAGTCCTGCCCAGGTAGATGCAAGTCCAAAGTTCCAGCCAAACTGTCCTGCATATCCCACGAAAATAACCGCCGAAAAGTAAGATGTACCAAATGCAAAGGCTGTAAGCCACGGACCAACCCCACGACCGCCAAGCACAAAGCCATTTACATCTTTGGCGTGTTTTCTTGAATAGAATCCAACGTACACCATAACTCCAAAAAAGATAATTAACATTATGGCACACAGTAATTCTTTCGACATGTTCATTTCCTCCATTCATTCCATTCGCTTTAGCATTATTGCTTTAAACCGTTACGCTTTAAAGCAATAAAGCGTTCGTTTTTGTTATATTATCATAGGATTTATCATCTGTCAACAAAAAAAGACCTGGCAAAAACCAGATCTCCTTTTGTTCTTTTTGGTATTAGTATTTCTCTACCACTTCACCCTGCTTTTTATAAATGCTTCCAGCCGGCACAACTCCTCTTACGGATGACAGTGGATAAATGTTACTGCGCGCTCCTACAACGGTTCCTGGATTCAACACGGAGCCACATCCCACTTCTACTTCATCTCCAAGCATTGCGCCGAATTTTTTAATACCAGTCTCAATATTGCCTTCCGGAGTCTTAACAACTACCAGTTTCTTATCAGACTTCACATTAGAAGTAATGGAACCGGCTCCCATATGCGCTTTATAACCCAGAATAGAATCACCGACATAATTATAATGTGGTACCTGTACTTTATTGAACAATACAACATTTTTCAGTTCGGTAGAATTGCCGACAACTGCTCCTTCACCTACGATTGCATTACCTCGGATGAATGCACAGTGTCTGACTTCTGCATTCTTGCCAATAATTGCCGGACCATGAATGTATGCAGACGGAAATACATTCGCGGACTTGGCAATCCACACATCTTCACCGACTTTGTCATACTCATCTGCCGGAAGTGTAGCTCCCAGTTCCAGAATAAACGAGCTGATCTTCGGTAATACTTCCCAGGGATAGGTAACGCCTTCAAATAAATCCTTTGCAATCGTCTCATCCAGTGTGTACAGTTCTTTGACAGTTATTTCTTTCATGATTTCTTTCCTTTCTTGTAGAATCCCGCCGCACGGTCATAGCATCCGCGCAGTTCGTATTGATTATTCAGCCGCAGTACTCCCATGGTTCTGGACCGGATAAAGTTCTCTAATTTGGTCATATATTCTTCCGGGGTAATATCACCTTCCGCCACATAAGTGAGTCCTTTTTCCCAGCTTGCGGTAAGCTCCGGATTCAGCAGTGAACGTATCGAATGCTCCACCACATCGTAGATCATCTCACCCTCCAATGTCGGTGTAACGATCTGTGTCTTTTTATTCAACGCCAGATATCCGTTATTAAACAGCTTCTTCAGGATCTCTCCTCTGGTAGCACTGGTTCCGATACCACTTCCTTTGATCTGCGCTCGCAGTTCCTCATCCTCAATAAGCTGTCCTGCATTTTCCATTGCAAGGATCAGTGAACCGGAATTGTAGCGTTTCGGAGGAGATGTCTTACCCTCGCGAATTGACAGATCTGTTACCGGAATGGACATCCCTTTGCGGAGCGTTTTGACCGCCTCTAACAGTGCGTTTTCCCCTTCTTCATCTTCCTCTTTCTGCCCAGGCACACCGACCACTTTCATATAGCCCTTGTCTGCCAATACCTTTGTACTGGTAAAAAATGACTCTTCCCTGATCTTGCCGGTTACCGATACCTTCTGATATACTGCCGCCGGATAGAAGATACTTAAGAATCTTCGAACAATCACATCATAGATCTGTCCGGACAAATGTGACAGGCTTTTCAACGCATTCTCTCCCTGTCCGGTCGGAATGATCGCATAGTGATCTGTAATCTGTTTGTCATTTACATATCTTGTCTTGGCAAGTCCCTTATGGCTTCCCATGGCTACAATATCATTGAGAAACGGTACCGCCGGTCCGTATTTCATAAGTCCGTTCAGATTCTTGTGAATCTCCTTTGCGACTGCCGTAGATAGTACTCTGGCATCGGTTCTCGGATACGTAACCAGCTTCTTCTCATAGAGCTCCTGTACTACTCTCAGAGTCTCATCCGGACTGATCTTAAAGCGTTTGGAACATTCATTCTGAAGTTCTGCCAGGTTAAACAACAACGGCGGATTCTTTTTCTCTTTTTTCTTCTCAATCGACTCGATCCGATACATACACGGCTCTTCTTCCTGCAGATAACGGATCAGTGCCTCGGCAGTCTCTTTTTCCTTGAATCCATTTTCCTTATAAAGAAGCGGTGATGCGTAATACTTGGATCCTTCTACTGCTTTCCATTCACCTTCCAGCTTCTGTCCGTTTATTTCCGCGGTACTGAGGACACGGTAAAATGGCGTCTCCACAAATTCCCGGATCTCCCGTTCTCTGCGGACGACCATGCCAAGCACACAGGTCATCACTCTTCCCACAGAAATAACGGAATACTTTTTATTCAGATAGTTTGATATACTGTTGCCGTATTTCAATGTCAGCAGGCGGGAAAAATTAATTCCCATCAGATAGTCCTCTTTGGCACGCAGATATGCTGATGCCGACAGATTATCATATTCTGACAGATCCTTTGCCTCCCGGATCCCGCGCAGGATCTCTTCCTCTGTCTGGGAATCAATCCAGACTCTCAATCTCTTTTTATTCTGCACACCGGTCATCTGTTCCACCAGACGGTAAATGTATTCTCCTTCCCGTCCGGAGTCGGTGCACACATAAATGGTATCCACATCGTCTCGTTTTAATAAGCCGGATACGATCCGAAACTGCTTGGAAGTCTGTGGAATGACTTCGTATTTGAATTCCTCCGGCAAAAAAGGCAGAGTCTCCAGACTCCACCGTTTGTATTTCATATCGTAGACTTCCGGATAGCTCATCGTGACCAGATGTCCCACACACCAGGTCACAATGCTGTCCTCTGCTTCCAGATAGCCGTCGCCGCGCTTTGTCTTTAAGTGCAGCGCCTTGGCAAATTCCTGCGCCACACTTGGTTTCTCAGCGATATATAGCGATTTACCCATATATTATCTCCAGTTCTGTCTTATTCTTCCATATATCGGAGCAGATTATCATACTCCTTCTTCATCAGAGCATAGCCATGCTCATAAAAGCTCATCAGCTTATCATAATCCCGTTCCAGTCTGGATACAGTTGGAACCATAGGACGGATCACATAGATTCTTCCCTCTGCCTCCAGCTTCTCCACCAGTTCCATCGTACGGTTATATATACGGTTCCTGTGGATCGCACATGCCGCCATCTTCGGATAGCTCTTATATGCTTTGCGGTAAAGCTTCGCCGTTCCCTTAGATACCGGCTTCTTGCGGTAACCCGGATTGCGGGTAAGCACTACAATGATCTTATCATTGCCACTCTGCAATGCATGGCGGATCGGAACGGAATCAGCTACTCCACCGTCCAGATATGGCACGCCGTCAATATTGACCATCGGCGACACAAGCGGCATACTGCTGGATGCACGGCACAGCTTCATCAGGCGTTCTCTGTCACTGTGCTCCTCCAGATATTCCGCTTTTCCGGTCACGCAGTTCGTCGTTACGATCTCGCATTTCATCTCAGATGCAAAAAATGTATCATAATCAAACGGATAGATCTCATTCGGATAACGGTCAAAGATCATATCCATATTTAATAAGCTTTTGTCCTTTAAAAACTTCCTTACTCCCTGGTAATAGCTGTATTCCTTCTCCCTGTGGATCATACAGTCTCTTGTTCTGCCCGGCTGTCTGGACACATAATCCACGCCATTGCAGCTTCCGGCAGATACTCCAATGACATGGGAAGCATAAAAATCCTTCTCCATCAGATAATCCAGTACGCCTGATGTGAACACTCCCCTGGTAGCTCCGCCTTCCAGCACCATCGTTGCCTGATGCATGATATCCCCTTCTTTCTAATTAACACAAGTATGGCATAATTATATACCAGCTTCCTTGCTATTTCCACGTTTTTTTGATAAGATTGTCTTCGGATATAAGAATAAGGAGGAATATCAAGCTATGATAAGCACAAGCAATGTTACCCTGCGTGTCGGTAAAAAGGCGCTTTTCGAAGATGTAAGCATCAAGTTTACCGAAGGCAACTGCTATGGTCTGATCGGAGCAAATGGTGCCGGTAAATCGACATTTTTAAAGATTCTTTCCGGTCAGTTAGAGCCTACCAATGGCGAAGTGATCATCACACCCGGTGAGCGTTTGTCATTCCTGCAGCAGGATCATTTTAAATATGACGAATACATGGTTCTTGATACAGTCATCATGGGCAACGCCCGACTGTATGAGATTATGAAAGAAAAAGAAGTACTCTACGCAAAAGAGGACTTTACTGACGAGGACGGTATCCGTGCCAGCGAACTGGAAGGCGAATTCGCCACGATGAACGGATGGGAAGCCGAGTCTGACGCAGCTACACTGCTGAACGGACTGGGAATCGGTACCGAACTTCATTATACGATGATGAAAGATCTCCCTGGTCCGGATAAGGTTAAAGTTCTTCTGGCACAGGCATTATTCGGTAATCCGGACATCCTGCTTCTGGATGAACCTACCAACCATTTGGATCTGGATGCGATCGGATGGCTGGAGGAATTCCTGATCAACTTTGACAATACCGTAATTGTAGTATCACATGACCGTTATTTTCTGAATAAGGTATGTACACAGATTGCAGATATCGACTATGGCAAGATCAAGCTGTATGCCGGTAACTATGACTTCTGGTATGAATCCAGCCAGCTGCTGATCCGCCAGATGAAAGAGGCGAACAAGAAGAAAGAAGAAAAGATCAAGGAGTTACAGGACTTTATTTCCAGATTCAGCGCCAACGCTTCCAAGTCCAAGCAGGCTACATCCCGTAAGCGTGCACTGGAAAAGATCCAGCTCGATGACATTCAGCCATCCAGCCGTAAATATCCATACATTAATTTCACGCCAAATCGCTCGATTGGTAATGAAGTACTTACTGTTGACGGATTGAGCAAGACGATTGATGGCGAAAAAGTTCTGGATAACATCAGTTTTACTCTGAACAGAGAAGACAAGGTTGCATTTGTCGGCGGCAACGAACTTGCCAAGACAACACTCTTCCAGATCCTGATGGGTGAGATGGAGCCGGATGAAGGTACTTACAAATGGGGCGTTACCACTTCGCAGGCATATTTCCCATTGGACAGCACCGCTGAATTTGATAACGAAGATACGATCGTAGAATGGCTGACACAGTATTCCGAGAATAAAGATGCTACTTACGTGCGCGGTTTCCTTGGACGTATGCTGTTTGGCGGAGATGACGGTGTCAAGAAAGTAAAAGTATTGTCCGGAGGCGAGAAGGTGCGATGCCTGCTGTCAAAGATGATGATCTCCGGTGCCAATGTACTGCTCTTTGACGAGCCGACCAACCACCTAGATATGGAGTCCATCACTGCTCTGAACAACGGCATGATCAAATTCCCGGGTGTGATCTTATTTACCTCCCGCGACCATCAGATCGTACAGACTACTGCCAACCGTATCATGGAAATCGTACCGGGCGGCAAAATGATTGATAAGATTACAACTTACGATGAATATCTGGAAAATGACGAACTGGCAAGAAAGCGTCAGACATATAGCGTAGAAAGTGACGATGAGGATTAAATCGCACTCAGCTTATAAAAACAACTCCCGCGGATTCCGCGGGAGTTATTGTATATCAGGATTCAGTTCCTGTTCTTATTTCTTTGTAATATATCCTTTTGCTGTCAGTGTCTCAGCGCAAAGAACTGCTCCACCTGCGGCACCACGTACGGTATTGTGTGACAGTCCGATGAATTTAAAGTCATACATGCTGTCTTCTCTCAGACGTCCGATGGATACACCCATACCATGCTCGTAATCTACATCCAGTTTAACCTGCGGACGATTGTCCTCTTCCAGATACTGGATGAACTGCTTTGGAGCACTCGGAAGCTCTGCTTCCTGTGGGAATCCCTTGAAATCACGGAGTGCCTGGATCAGCTGTTCCTTGGTTGGCTTCTTCTCGAAGTTAATAAATACAGCTGCTGTATGTCCGTTTAATACAGGTACACGGATACACTGGCAAGTGATCTTTGGAAGTTCTGCTTTTACGATCTGACCATTCTCTACTTTACCAAGTACACGTAATGGCTCCTGCTCACTCTTCTCTTCCTCTCCGCCGATATACGGGATAATATTCTCTACCATCTCCGGCCAGTCGCGGAATGTCTTTCCTGCTCCTGAGATTGCCTGATATGTAGTAACTACCAGCTCTTTTGGACCGAATTCTTTCCATGCAGCAAGGCAAGGAGCATAGCTCTGGATAGAACAGTTTGGCTTAACAGCGATAAAGCCGCGTTTGGTTCCAAGGCGCTCTTTCTGAGCTGCGATAACCTCGAAATGCTCCGGGTTGATCTCCGGTACGACCATCGGTACATCCGGTGTCCATCTGTGGGCACTGTTGTTAGATACAACCGGTGTCTCTGTCTTTGCATACTCTTCTTCGATCGCACGGATCTCGTCTTTGGTCATATCCACTGCACTGAATACGAAATCAACGGTAGATGCTACTTTCTCTACTTCATTGACATTCAGGACGATCAGCTTCTTCACAGCTTCCGGCATCGGAGTATCCATTTTCCAGCGTCCTCCAACTGCCTCTTCATAAGTCTTACCTGCTGATCTTGGACTTGCAGCTACAGTTACTACTTCAAACCAAGGATGATTCTCAAGCAGTGTGATAAATCTCTGTCCTACCATACCGGTTGCGCCTAAAATACCTACTTTTAACTTTTCTTCCATTGCCTCTTCCTCCTGTCTCACTCTTATTTATCGTATTCTCTGATATACTGTTTATATATCTGAATTACCTGTTCCATTGCAGCCTTGCCCGGTGCTCCTGTTGTCAGACGTTTATTGACACAGGTCTCCATGCTGATCGCATCGTAAATATCTTCTTCAAATACCGGCGAGATTGCCTTGTATTCCTCTAAGGACATATCGTCCAGTGCAATATCCTTTTCAATACAGTAAAGAACAAGCTGGCCTACGATTCCATGCGCATCGCGGAACGGAACACCGTGATTTACCAGATAATCTGCTGCATCTGTCGCATTGGTAAAGCCATTCTTGGCACTGTCATGCATATTGTCTTTCTTAAACTGCATCGTGCTCAACATGCCGGTAAAGAGTGCAATACATCCCTTGGCAGTATCGATAGCATCAAAGCTCATCTCTTTATCTTCCTGCATATCTTTATTATAAGCAAGCGGAATACCTTTCATCGTAGTAAGCAGAGATGTAAGTGCACCATACACACGTCCTGTCTTACCTCTGACAAGCTCTGCAATATCCGGATTCTTCTTCTGCGGCATAATACTGCTTCCGGTGCTGTATGCATCATCAATCTCTACGAACTGATATTCATTCGAATTCCAGATGATCACTTCCTCGCAGAAACGTGACAGATGCATCATAACAATAGATAACGCTGATAACAGTTCCAGCAGATAATCTCTGTCGGATACGCCATCCATACTGTTCAGTGTCGGTCCGTCAAATCCAAGAAGCTTCGCGGTATAATCACGATCCAGCGGATACGTGGTTCCTGCAAGAGCACCTGAACCAAGCGGACAGGTATTCATTCTCTTACTGATGTCACGCATACGCTCATGATCTCTCTTAAACATCTCGAAATATGCACCCATATGATGTGCAAGTGTGATCGGCTGTGCTTTCTGAAAATGTGTAAAACCAGGCATGATCGTCTCTGTATTCTCCTGCATGATTCCAAGAATGGTACGCAGCAGTGTCTTTAACAACTGATCGATCTGTGCGATCTCATCTCTGGTGTACAGCTTCATATCAAGCGCCACCTGATCATTACGGCTTCTTCCTGTGTGCAGCTTCTTACCTGCATCCCCGATCCGGTCGATCAGATTCGCCTCCACAAAACTGTGAATATCTTCGTATTTATCTGTAATCTCAAGTTTACCCTTTTCCACATCATCGAGGATTCCTTCCAGTCCTTCAATGATCTGCTGTTTCTCAGCCTCAGTCAGAATCTCCTGCTTGGCAAGCATCATCACATGTGCGATACTTCCACGGATATCCTGCGCATACAGCTTTTTATCAAATGAAATAGAAGCATTAAAATTGTAAACAAGCTGATCCGTCTCTTTTGTAAAACGTCCGCCCCATAATTGTGCCATTGGTATCCCTCTTTCTATATCATGTTTTCTCTTTTGAAATATTCAGTTACATATTTTAGCATACTATCGTAACCTTGAAAAGTCCCTCATCTGACTTTTTATGCATTTAAGATGCATATCTATGCTTTTTCTGCATTGCGTTCCCGTCTCTGTTCCGCTTCTTTCCACGAATAAACGCATCCGCAATAGTCCTGACGGTACAGTCCATATTCCTTTGACAGCTCAATAGAACGCTTATATCCGTTCTTTTTCTTGAAGTCCGACAGCAGATATTTTACCCCGTATTCTTCTGCAAGCCTGCTTCCGATCTCATTCAGCTTCTGCGCATTCTTCATCGGACTGATACTGAGTGTCGTGGTAAAATATTCATAACCACCATCTCTCGCAAGCTCTGCCGCCTCTCTTAACCGCAGCTCGTAACAGCGCATACAGCGCTCGCCGCCTTCTTTAATATCTTCCAATCCCTTCGCCATCTCATAGAATCTGTCCTTGTCATATTCTCCTGCCACAAAGCTGATCTTGTGCTTTGCAGGAAGTTCATCGATCAGCCTCTGCTGTTCAATGATCCGCTTCGAATATTCAGATTCCGGATAAATATTGGGATTATAATAAAAGACTGTAATCTCAAAGTACCGGCTCAGGTATTCCAGCACATAACTGCTGCAAGGCGCACAACAGCTATGCAGTAACAGCGTCGGCACCTGTTCTTCCTTTTCCAGTTTTGTGATCAGCTTGTCCAGTTCTTTCTGATAATTCATTCAGATATCACCTCTGTTTCGTATAGTTACTGTTACCTTATGTTTATTCAGTATATGGCATTTCTCTTACCGCCGCAAGAACTCTTTTCTTACATTTTCATAAAATAAATCAGAACATCGATTATTCAGGAGGCTGTATGGAAAAACATACCGATCGGATTCTGGAATTAAAATCCATCTATTATTCTTATCATAATGCCGATGGCGAAACTCCTGCCATCACAGATCTGTCATTTTCGGTAAATGAAAGTGAATTCATTGCCATTGTCGGTCCCTCCGGCTGTGGCAAATCAACGCTGTTATCCCTGATCTCGGGGCTGATCACACCAGAAAAAGGACTGATCAAGATCAATGGAAGATACTTACGGGAAAGTGCCACGAATATCGGTTATATGCTCCAGCATGACCAGCTCTTTGAATGGCGGACCATCTACCACAATGTACTGTTAGGTCTTGAAATCCAGCATATGCTATCAGCCAGAACCAGAGAAAAAGCCCATGAACTCCTGGACACTTACGGATTAAAACAATTTGAAAATTCCAGACCATCCGAGCTCTCCGGCGGTATGCGCCAGCGTGCTGCTCTGGTACGTACTCTTATTCTGGAGCCTGATATCCTGCTTCTGGATGAACCCTTTTCCGCACTGGACTATCAGACCAGACTGCGTGTAGGAGACGACATTGGACAGATCTTAAGGAGAGAACGGAAAACAGCAATCCTGGTGACTCACGATCTGTCGGAAGCCATCTCACTGGCTGACAGAATCATCATCTTAACGTCACGACCTGCCACCGTCCAGCAGACTGTCCCTCTGATCTTTGATCTGGAAGAAGATACTCCTTTAAACCGAAGAAATGCGCCGGAATTTAAAAATTATTTTTCACTGGTATGGAAGGAGCTAAATGGCGATGCATGAATTATCCGCAGCACAGCAAAAATATCTTCACATACAAAAGAGACACAGGCAGGTCGTCCGTGTCTCCAGAATCCTGATCTTATTTAGTTTTTTATTCGTGTGGGAATTCACTGCCAACACCGGGATCATCGATTCCTTTATCTTCAGCAGTCCCTCACGTATCGTACTCTGCTTTCGCGAACTGATGGCAGGAGGCGTAATCTTCCGACATATCGGCATCACCCTCTACGAAACAATCGTAAGCTTTTTGCTGGTCATTCTGCTCAGCATATTGATGGCGGTACTTCTCTGGACGTTCCGTCATCTGTCAGAAATATTAGATCCCTATATGGTCGTGCTGAACAGTCTGCCCAAATCCGCACTGGCGCCGCTTCTCATCGTATGGCTTGGTGCCAACCGCACCACGATCATTGTCGCCGGAATGTCTGTTGCGATCTTCGGCAGTATATTAAGTCTCTATACCAGTTTCATCTCTGTAGATCCGGAAAAGATCAAACTAATCTACACACTGCATGGCACGAAGTTCCACGCTCTGACGAAAGTTGTACTGCCTGCTTCGCTTCCTGCCATCATCAGCATCATGAAGGTAAATATCGGTCTCTGTCTTGTGGGCGTGATCATCGGAGAATTTCTTGCTGCCAGAAATGGTCTGGGTTATCTGATCATTTACTCAAGTCAGGTATTCAAAATGGATCATCTGCTGATGAGTATCTGTCTGCTGTGCATGATGGCGATGCTTCTGTATGCACTGATCAATGCGTTGGAAAAATGGTATCTTGCCCGTCAGCACTGATAACACTATAACTTATAACTCATTTAATACTTTAAGAATTTCTTCCATTCCATTATCACTGAATGGATAAAGTGTTTCTTTCTTTTCTGCTTTGGATGCATCATAGCACTCCGGACCGTTCCAGATTGTCAGCTTAAACTGAGAATCCTCGCCTTCTGTGTCAAATTTCTCAATCCGGTAGTTGTATTTTCCTTTACTGCCGTTGAATTTGGACTTTTTATAAAATGCTAATGGAAACAGCATTTGTCTGGTAATCTTCATATCGTACTCTCCTTTTCGTATTCACCCAGAACATAGCACTCAGGCTGTCTGCGTAATACAAAAGGCTGCGCATTGCGCAGCCCTACATATAAGCTGGAAATCGGACTTGAACCGACGACCCCTTCATTACGAGTGAAGTGCTCTACCAACTGAGCCATTCCAGCAGATGTGATCTGCCTTAAGCAGTCACAACTAATATTATATCTGATTTATGAAAATTTGCAAGTCTTTTTTACTTGGATTCTCTAATCCGCACATCCATCTGACGATATGGTATCACAATGCCTTCCCTGTCAAATGTCAGTTTGATCTCTTCTAACATATCCCAGCGTACATTCCAGTAGTTCTCGGTACTCACCCAGAAGCGCATTCCAAGTACAACTCCATCATCACCCAGTTCATCCACAAAGATTCTGTGTTCCTTCTCCTGCATGATCCTTGTCTCCTTCTGGATCAGATCCGCAAGCACTGCCTTTGCTTTCAACAAATCCGATTCATAGGAAATAGACACCTTCAGATCCAGCTTACGCTCATCCATATGGGTCACATTCGTCAGACTGTTATTGGTCAGCATACCATTCGGAATCACTACAGTACGATTATCAATGGTTAATAATTTGGTATAAAACAGCTGAATCTCCTTTACCGTTCCTTCATCACCATGATTATCCTCGATGATATAATCGCCGACTACAAACGGTTTCAACAACAGGATCAGAATACCGCCTGCAAAGTTAGACAGACTTCCCTGTACCGCAAGACCCACAGCAACACCTGCAGATGCAATCAATGCTGCAACCGACGCCGTATCAAAACCAAATTTGGTAGCAATGGTAAATAATAATATTCCGTATAACGTAAATTTTAACAGAGAATCCGCAAATGTCTCCACGCCTTTGTCGACATTGGAACGCTCCAGCATTTTACGGACAAGCTTGCGGATCCATTTGATCACAATTCTTCCCAGAAAGAAAAATACAAGCGCAAGTACAATCTCAATAGCAAAACTGATCAGATTCGGAATATGATCCTGGATATACTGAACAAAGACATTCACGTCTTCTGCCGCTTCATTGGTCGTTTCTAATACTTCATCCATATTTCCTGCCTCCTTACTCTGCTGTCTCTTCTTTTAATGCAAGAAATGCACTGAGATTACCGCGTTTTCCTTTGGTATAACGGTGTGAAAATAACAGTTCATGATTACAGCAGGTACACACATTCGTAACCGCCATATGTTCTGCCTTCACTCCGGCATCCAGCAGATTAATCTCATTGGCACGCCAGAGATCCAACTGATATTTGCCATTATCCTTCTGGTAAAACAGTGAATCCCAGTCTGACTCTTTATAATTTGCCCGGAATTCATCGATCACATCCTCACTGACTTCATAGCATTCCTGACAGATGGACGGACCTACCACGGCACGGATATCTGCCGGATCACTGTCAAATGTCTGCTGCATTTTGCGAACGGTTGCAACTGCCATTTTATGCACCGTGCCGCGCCAGCCGGAATGACTCAGACCGATCACTTTCTTTACCGGATCTATGAAATACAATGGCACACAGTCTGCATAGAACGTCACCAGGCACAGTCCCGGCACATTCGTGATCATACCGTCTGTCTCTGGCAGAATCTGTCCAAAATCCTTCTCTGTTACGACCGCAACATTGGTAGTATGCGTCTGGTTCGTATATACCATTTTGCTTTCTTCGACGCCGATCGCTGCCGCAAGCCTTCTGCGGTTCTCATTAACCGCCTCCGGATCATCCCCTCTGGTAGTACTGATATTCATTGTGGCACAGTCACCTTTGCTGACACCTCCAAGCTTTGTAGAAAATCCCTGTTTCACAATCCCTGTCTCTTCTAACAGCGGACTCACAAGCAGCGGAACCCCCGCGGATTCTGTCAGATTCCATATAGATTTATCATTTGCATATTTTATCTTCATATGTTCGAACCTCTACCCCTTATAATCAAATGCATTCCGGTACAGCCGGATCTCGCCGGTTTCTCCCAGAATGCCTATTACATCAAATCTACAGGGACATCCCCATATGCCATTCACCGTCATGTAATATAGCGCACATCTGGATATTACCTGCTGTTTCTTTATATGAACCGCCTCGGATGGCATACCTTTCTTACAGTCTGTACGGTATTTTACCTCACAGAACACCAGATATGCTCCGTCTCTGGCTATAATATCAATCTCGCCCTGTCTGCAGCGGTAGTTATACTGCAGGATCTGATATCCCTGCTGCTTGAGATATTCTCCTGCCATCTGTTCATACTCCGCTCCGACCAGACGTTGGTTCTTCTTTTTGTAATTCTTTTTATATTTACGTATCATATGCATAAGTTTTTGCTCTGATACTCTGCGGATCCCTCTATTATAATACCTTTGGATTCCGGCATTATACGTATTTATGGATAAAACTCATCCTGTGGATCGGTGTCGGTCCAAGCTTCTTCAGTCCCTCAATATGAGCTTTGGTACCATAACCTTTATTCGATGCAAAATCATATCCCGGAAATACTTCCTCATACTCGACCATCAGCCGGTCTCTCGTCACCTTCGCAAGAATACTTGCCGCCGCAATGGACACGCTCTTAGCATCTCCCTTAATGATCGGCACTTGTTTAATATCAACTTCCGGAATGGTCACCGCATCATTTAACAGGAGATCCGGCTGTACTGCCAGATTGCTGATCGCCATACGCATTGCTTCATAAGTTGCCTGAAGGATATTGATCTCATCAATCCTTGCCGGACTTGCCATGCCGATTCCTGTAGCAACCGCTTCCTTCATGATCACTTCATACAGCTCTTCTCTCTTCTTTTCTGATAATTTCTTAGAATCATTGAGATACAGAATCGGATGATCTTTTGGTAAAATGACGGCTCCTGCAACGACCGGACCTGCAAATGGTCCGCGCCCTACCTCATCAATACCACAGATAGCCTCATAATTACTGTATTCTTTTTCAAATACACTCATCGCCTCCGTACGGGCGATTTCCTTTTCCAGCTTTTCCTGCTGCTTGCGCAGTCTCTCTTCTTCTCGTTTATTCATGACGAATCACTCCCATGTTATCAAACGGATAAATACGCAC
Source organism: bacterium (assembly GCA_963592205.1). Lineage (GTDB taxonomy): Bacteria > Bacillota > Clostridia > Lachnospirales > Lachnospiraceae > Claveliimonas. Next base: position 4,436 of record CAVAVU010000051.1, on the reverse strand, counting down.
CCATGCACGTCCAAGCAGCTCCTTCCGCTTCAGTATACCGACACTTGGATCACGGCTGTCCGAACTGTTATTTCGGTTATCTCCGAGCACAAAATACTCATCGTCCCCAAGCGTGATTGGCTCAGCTGCAATTCCCGCTGACTGCATAACTTCCTTGCCATAGATATCACTTTCCAGCTTCTCGCCATTGATATAGACGTATCCGTCTTTTACCTGCACGGTCTCACCCGGAAGTCCGATAATACGCTTGATATAATATACATTTTCCTCATACTGATATGGAAATACAATAATATCATAGCGCTTCGGATCACGGAAACGATACGAGATCTTATCTACGATCAACTGATCTCCATCCTGCAATGTTGTCTCCATGGAATGTCCGCTTACGCTGGTCCGCTGTCCTACAAATGTAATGATCAGCCATGTCAGGCCGACAATGATCGCAATATAGACGAGCCAGCCAATCAATTCATAAGCCACGGAATGTGACTCCTTTTCCCTTTTTTTATTTTTCCCCATAATGCATATCCCCTTTCAAGCTGTCTGCTATGCCTGCTCCTGCACATCCGGATATTCCAGTGTCAGTCTGCCAAGCTTGCCGCTTCTGAAATCCTCCAATAACAGATTCGATGCCTTCACATAATCAAGTTCATTACCACGCACCAGACAATGCTTTTGTTCCGCGATCTCTTTCAGACACGCATAAGAATCCTGATCTTCATTGATCTCATATTTGTCAGCCAGCACGCCAGGATAATTTTTCGTCATAAACTTAATCAGTTCGGATGCAAGCTCTTCAATATTCAGAATCTCATCCTTAATGGAACCGATCAGCGCCAGCCGGAGTCCTACCGTCTGATCCTCAAATTTCGGCCACAGGATACCCGGCGTATCCAGAAGTTCTACACTCTTATTCAAGCGAATCCACTGCTTACCCTTCGTGACACCCGGCTTATTGCCCGTCTTGGCTGCAGCCTTCCCTGCCAGCGAATTAATAAATGTAGACTTACCTACATTTGGAATTCCTACGACCATTGCTCTGACCGGACGGTTCAGGATACCTTTTCTGCGGTCACGCTCAATCTTCTCTTTGCAGGCTTCCTGAATCACAGCCTGGATCGACTTCAATCCGCCGCCTTTTTTAGAATTCACTTTTACGCAGGAATAACCCTTACTTTCAAAATACGCCTTCCATTCATTATTCCAGCGATCTTCTGCGAGATCTGCCTTGTTAAGCAGAATCAGTCTCGCCTTGCCCTTTCCCAGATCATCAATGTCCGGATTACGGCTGGACAGCGGTACTCTGGCGTCTACCAGTTCGATCACAAGATCGATCAGCTTTATATTTTCCTGCATCATTCGTTTTGCCTTGGTCATATGACCCGGATACCATTGAAAATGCATAATCTCCTCCATTTTTAGCAATCTATTCTTATTGTCTATTTCTTTATAAATCCCATATGGTCAAATGGTGACAGCAGAAACCACGCCTTACCATATATATAGGAACGCTTCACATTACCTACATCTGCCATACGGCTGTCTTCACTCTTATCACGATCATCCCCGAGCACGAAATATTCGTCTCCGCCCAACGTGATCTTCTCCGATACAATTCCCACATCGTTAATCTCCGATGCAGTATAATCTTCTTTCAACTTATCCCCATTAATATATATGGAACCTTCAATAAACTCCACAGTCTCACCCGGAAGTCCGATAATACGTTTTATGTAATAATGGGAATTCTCATTTCCCTTTGGTTTAAATACGATGATATCTCCGCGCTTCGGCGATGTCACATTATACGCAAACCGATTCACCAGCACGACATCTCCATTGGAAAGCACAGGACTCATAGAATCCCCCACAGTGCTGACTCTCTGTCCAAAATACCACACAAACACAAATGCAAACAATAATACTACCGCAATCTGTAATATCCAGCTTAACACGGCATGTAATTTTCTGGAACTGAAAAAGCCCCTGATATTCAGATCTCGGATGGACCACTTCTTTTTCTTGCGCGGTCTGTTCTTCGGTCTTTTTACCGGAATCGTCTTGCGTTCCGGCTCCTTCTTCTGAAACGGCAGGCTGATCTGTCGTCTTTTTCTGTCTCTTATACTATTCGATCTTCTATTACGTCTCGACATATCTGTATTCCCCGTATACAAAAGCAGGGACAAGTACGTATGTATTTGCCCCTTCTCATGTGTTACTATTTTACTAATTCTTTAACCTTTGCAGCCTTACCGATACGTCCTCTCAGGTAGTTCAGTTTCGCTCTTCTTACTTTACCTCTGCGGATAACTTCAACCTTCTCAACGTTTGGTGAATGCAACGGCCAGGTCTTCTCAACGCCAACACCGTTAGAATTCTTTCTTACAGTAAATGTAGCTCTTGAGCTTCCACCCTGTTTCTTAAGAACAGTACCCTCGAAAACCTGAATTCTTTCGCGGTTACCCTCTTTGATCTTACCGTAAACCTTTACAGTATCGCCAACATTAAACTGTGGCACGTTCTCTTTGAGCTGTTCAGCTTCAATACTCTTAATAATATCGTTCATTGTGCGACCTCCTTATTATTCGGATGTTCTTAATACGTCCTATTACAGTATCAGAGGACCATCTCTTCTTCTCACAACGTATTATATACTATCATACCATCACAGACTTTGCAAGCTTTTTTTCCTGTTCTGTGAGATCTGCTTTTTCTAACAGATCCGGACGATTCTTCGCAGTGCGGATTACAGACTGCTCTCTGCGCCATTTTTCAATATTGGCGTGATGTCCGGAAAGCAGTACAGGCGGCACCTGCTTCTCATGCCAAGTCTCCGGTCTGGAATATTGTGGATATTCTAACAGATTGTCCTGAAAACTCTCAAACTCCGCTGACACATCATTGTGAAGCACGCCAGGCACCATCCTGGACACTGCGTCCACCATAACCATTGCCGGAAGTTCTCCTCCTGTCAGCACATAATCACCGATTGATACATAATCTGTAACGATCTCCTCCAGCACACGTTCATCAATACCTTCATAATGTCCGCACAAAAAGATCAGTTCCTCTTCCTGCGCGAGTTCTTCTGCCATCCCCTGTGTAAATGTCTTGCCCTGCGGTGACATGTACAGTACCCTCGGCTTCTTCTTTTCAGCAGAAGGCACATCGCTTTCTTCGCCTTGTGTCTGAATCTTATCTACGATTGCCTGATAGCACTGATAGACAGGTTCCGCCTGCATCAGCATACCTGCGCCGCCGCCATACGGATAATCATCTACGCTGTTATGCTTGTTAAATGCATAATCACGGATATTCACTGCCTCAATAGACAGAATACCTTTACTGATCGCCCGACCGGTGATACTGGTATTCAGTCCACCCATCACCATCTCCGGAAACAGTGTCATAATATGAATATTCATTACACCAGTCCCTCCATCAGGTGAATCGTCATACGTTCCTCATCCATATCTACATCAAGGATACACTCTTTGATCGCAGGAATCAGTACTTCACCATGTTCCGGAGAATCAATGATATAGACATCATTGGCTCCTGTCTCCATAACATCCTTCAGTGTACCAAATTCACTGCCATCTTCTGTACACACCTTCATGCCTATCATATCTGCAATAACGTACTCGTCTTCCTCAAGATCCACCGCATCCTCGCGATCGATCATCAGACTCTTTCCTTTATATTTTTCAATGTCATTAATATTATCAATCCCTTTAAATTTCAGGATCGCAAATTGTTTAAAAAACTTCACATTCTGGATTTCCAATGGAAGCATCTCTCTCCCGGTATCCAGATACACTTTTTTCAACTGTCTGAAACGTGCTGCATCGTCTGTCGTAGGAAATACTTTTACCTCTCCTCGTACGCCATGGGTCGATGAAATCACACCTACCTGCAATTGTTTTTCCATTTTACTCTCCTTATTATTAACCTGGCAGGCTGACACCTGCTCCATGTAATCGTGTAGGCTAACACCTACCCGACGTGCAATCAATGTCATCTCGCCTGTCGGCTCGATGAACATTGGCCGCCATATAGAAATTCGTGCAAGCACGATTTCTGCATAGCGGCTTATTGCACAAAAAGTCCCCTTTGAGGGGACTTTCTATTAATCAGCGATATCAACAATCACTTTACGATCTTCCTTGGCTGCAGCTGCTTTTACAACAGAACGGATTGCCTTGGCAATTCTTCCCTGCTTACCGATTACTTTACCCATGTCAGACTCTGCCACATGAACTTCAACAACGGTAGCTTTCTCTTCCTGCTTCTCAGTTACAACTACTTCATCCGGATTATCGACCAATGCTTTTGTAATGACTTCAACCAATTCTTTCACGAATGAACACCTCCGCCAATACTTATTTTTCGATACCGGCTGCCTTGAAAAGCTTTCCAACTACTTCTGTTGG
>CAVAVU010000050.1:4190-36826 GCA_963592205.1 bacterium | reverse complement strand
TATGTGGGACATTTTCCCTTGTGGTATATTAGGACATTATCACAAATGGCTCATAAATTTTATATATTTTTTACTAAAATAGTGGAAAAAAATATATGATTGGGTTATAATAACTACAGTGACCTGGGGTGCGCGACAACTTCTGTTGTTTTGAACCTACATTACTTTAAACGGGACTCTTATATCTCCGTAATATGTCAGGCCTCCAGATATGCAGGGGAAGGCAGAAAAGCGGATGCGGACACCCACCTAGCAGCAGCTAGGAGTCAAGAGACAGAAACCGGCATTTCGGGATATACAAAAGATAAAAGAACGGCTGCAAAGCCGTTCTTTTTGTATAATAAGCTGCCATGCAGAAATCGTGCTTGCACGAATTTCTATAGGGCGGCTTATGTTCATCGAGCCGATAGGCGAGATGCATGAGTGGGGTTCTAAATCCGTCGCGAAGGTTCATACATTAGAGAAAACGGTCTCGGAAAGAGTTGGATATACAATTATGAGAAGACAGAAACGATATATTTTATACATCATTAGTTTTATGATAGTGTTGAGTCTGGTGCTGGCGGGAATGCGTCTTATGCATCCGGAACTGATCCGAAATGGCAGATCCGGAGAGCAGACAGAGAGCAAGTTGAACGGGCAGAATGGAGAGAAAGATCAGAATGCCGGAGCAGTGGAGAATCAGAATATCCGGGTGGCACTGATGACAAGCAGTTATGGGAGTGTACTGCACAGTTCAGTCAGTCTGTCAGCAGACAGTGGACTGAAGCTTGCATATGACGGACAGGAAGAAGTGTGGACGGAAGGCGTACTGACACTTTTGGCTGATGATGCGCGTCTGAAGAATGGACATCTTTCAGTAGAACCATTGAATTCGAAGGAAGAGATCCGTGTGGAAAGTATTGAGCGTGGACGGGGCGTGCCTTCTTATGAAGGGATAATAGAGGTATGTTCCGGTGAAGAAGGTATGGCGGTTATTAATGAACTGCCGATGGAAAGTTATCTGTGCAGAGTCGTACCGAGCGAAATGCCGGCATCTTATGAGATGGAAGCATTAAAAGCGCAGGCAGTGTGTGCAAGAAGTTATGCGGTGCGGCAGATGCAGGATTATGCATATCCGGAATATCAGGCACATGTCAATGACAGCGTGGAGTATCAGGTGTACAATAACAGCTATCCGGCAGATGCTGCCATGCAGGCAGTGGAAGATACGGCAGGTCAGGTAGTCTGGTATCAGGGAAATGTTGCTTCTACATATTACTTTTCGACTTCATGTGGTAAGACAACAGATATGACGGCATGGGGAAGTGAGGTCAATGATGGCAATGCATATCTGCAAAGTATATCTGTGTGTGGCGATGATGGTGATTATGAAAAGAGTCTGCCCTGGTATCATTGGACAGCAGAAATCTCTGCAGACAGAATGTCCGCACTTCTCAGTAACTACGCCGGGAAGAATCTGGGAACACTGGAAAGTGTAGAAATAACAAGACGGGGCGATGGTGATGTGGCAGTGGAACTTACGGCTGTGGGAACCGGAGGGAGTATTACTGTGGAGACAGAGAATAAGATCCGGACGGCGCTTGGCGGAACCGGATATTCGATTGTAAGAAATGATGGACAGACCGTAGACAGCCAGAGATTACTTCCGAGTGCATTCATTTCTATAGAGAAAAAAGCAGACAACTACGAGATTACGGGCGGTGGGTACGGACATGGTATCGGCATGAGTCAGAATGGCGCGAATGAGATGGCTAAGGATGGAAAAAGTTATATTGAGATACTGGAATTATTTTATCAAAATGTGGATGTCAGGTAGCAGAGAACTGGTTATTTGATATTTTTACTTGAAATAATCAAATGAAAATGGTATGATGCACATACTGATTTACGGAGGTTAGTATGAAAAGAGAGACCATAGAGAAGGTAATGCAGGTGCCCAAGGATATGGGACGGCATCATGTTGGAGCATATGCGGCTCAGGCTGCATATTTCTTTATGTTATCTATGATTCCGATTATTTTGCTTTTGCTTACGATGGTTCGATATACACCGGTTACGAAGGCAGATGTAATGACAGCGGTAGTGCAGGTATTTCCTACCAGTGTAGACTCCCTGATCACATCAATTGTGAATCAGGTGTATAACCAGTCAAGTACGATCATCCCGATTACGGTTGTCACGGCGTTGTGGTCAGCCGGTAAGGGTGTATTGTCTATTTCCACTGGCTTTAATACAATCTATGGATGCCCGGAGACACGTAACTATATTTATCTTCGCTTTAGAGCAACATTTTATACGGTGTTGTTCCTGATTGCGATTATTTTGCTATTGGTTATGTCAGTATTCGGTAATTCACTGAATATCTTTATTACATCTCACATACCGGCGATCAGGCATGTGGCGAATAAGCTGATGGAATTGCGGATGACGATTACGCCGGTGGTATTGATTGGCTTTCTGCTCCTTATATATAAGTTTCTGCCGAATAGAAAGGATCTGTTCCGCAAGCAGATTCCGGGAGCTGTATTTTCAGCGATTGGCTGGTTGGTAATATCCTGGGTGTTTTCTGTATACCTGGATATTTTTAAAGGATTTTCAGATATGTATGGCAGTCTTACCACGATCGTGTTGATTATGCTCTGGCTGTATTTCTGTATGTATTGCGTGCTGTTTGGAGCGCAGCTTAATATCTATATGAAGGATGTGCTGTTTACCGGAGCAGATAAGAAGGAAACGATTGAAGAGAAGGCGGAAGATACAGAAGAAGTACGGGAAACCGCTTCAGAAACGCAAGAATCGGCTTGACATTAAAAAAGTCAGTGAGTATAATGACTTTGTATTGTTTAAATCAAAGATAAAAGTGATGACCGTGTCAGTAGAGAACTGTTTTCCATCAGAGAGGAGCATACCACAGGCTGAAAGTAGCTCCGGGTTCAGACAGGGATCGAATTTCCCACGTTAGCTGCATGTTTGAATATTTCGATATAAGATGATTCATTAGTAGGACATGCCGTATTCGTACGTTACACGAACATGAGTGCCTGTCGTAAGATGGGAATCAGGGTGGTACCGCGAGTTAGTCTCGTCCCTTTTGGGACGGGATTTTTTTTGTATCGCGACGAGTCAAAGTCCTAGCTTGCTAAGGACCTTGACGACCGCGTACAATCTCGGAATGTGCCTTTGGCACTTCCGATGATTTCGTTCAGAGCATTTTGAAAGTGGCTCTGAATGATATAGTTATTAAAAAAAGAGGAAACATAGTCATTTAATTATTTATGAAAGAGAAAGGAAGAGAAGGATGAAAGAGAGATTGGAAAGCATCCGCAGAGAAGCCATTGAGGCAATTCAGTCTGCTGATGTACCGGAGAAATTGAATGAAGCCCGCGTCAGATTCCTTGGTAAAAAAGGAGAGCTGACCGCTGTTCTTAAAGGAATGAAAGATGTAGCACCGGAAGAGAGACCGAAAGTAGGTCAGATGGTCAATGAGACACGCGCAGCCATCGAAGAGATTCTGGAAGAAAGCAAGCAGAAAATGGAGCGTGCGATTCGTGAAGAGAAGATGAAGCAGGAAGTTATTGACGTTACACTGCCGGCTAAGAAGAACATGGTAGGACATCGTCACCCGAATACGATTGCACTGGAAGAAGTAGAGCGCATTTTCATCGGTATGGGTTACGAAGTAGTAGAAGGACCGGAAGTAGAATACGATCTGTATAACTTTGAAAAACTGAATATTCCTGCAGATCACCCGGCAAAGGATGAGCAGGATACATTCTATATTAATGATGACATCGTACTGAGAACCCAGACATCACCGGTACAGGCTCGTGTAATGGAACAGGGCAAGCTGCCGATCCGTATGATCGCACCGGGACGAGTATTCCGTTCAGACGAAGTAGATGCAACACATTCACCATCCTTCCATCAGATCGAAGGACTGGTTATCGATAAGAACATTTCATTTGCAGACCTGAAAGGAACACTGGAAGTATTTGCGAAAGAACTGTTCGGAGAAGACACCAAGACCAAGTTCCGTCCACATCATTTCCCATTCACAGAGCCAAGTGCTGAGGTAGATGTAAGCTGCTTCAAGTGCGGCGGTAAGGGATGCCGTTTCTGTAAAGGATCCGGATGGATCGAGATTCTGGGATGCGGAATGGTACATCCACACGTGCTCGAAATGTGTGGCATTGATCCGGAAGAATACACAGGATTCGCATTTGGTGTAGGGCTGGAAAGAATCGCACTTCTGAAATACGAAATCGACGACATGAGATTACTGTACGAAAACGATATTAGATTCTTGAAACAGTTCTAACGACGCAGTGAAAAAGAAAGCACGAGCATAGCGAGTATTTGCTTTTTTACAAGGAGTGGTATGACAAAATCAGAGAGCAGCACGAAGTGATGCGGCTGCAGCTGAGCTGCAGGATTTTGGAGTCTAATGAAAAACAGTGATTCTGGAGACTAAAAAAGCATACAACAGAAGGAAGCACGAGTAAGTGTTACATTGAAAGGAGATTATAATGGATACTTCATTATCATGGATAAAAGCATATGTGCCGGATCTGGATGTGACAGCGCAGGAATATACCGATGCGATGACACTTTCCGGTACAAAGGTAGAAGGATTTGAAAAAATGGATGCAGATCTGGACCGCATCGTAGTAGGTCAGATCGACAAGATTGAAAAGCACCCGGATGCAGATAAACTGATCATCTGTCAGGTGAATATCGGAACTGAGACGATCCAGATCGTTACAGGCGCTCCAAATGTAAAAGAAGGAGACAAAGTGCCAGTTGTTCTGGATGGCGGACGTGTGGCTGGAGGCCACGAGCCTGGACAGCGCGTAGCTGGCGGTATCAAGATTAAGAAAGGTAAGCTTCGCGGTGTACCGAGTAACGGTATGATGTGTTCTATTGAAGAATTGGGATCTAACCGTGATATGTACCCGGAGGCACCGGAATACGGTATCTACATTTTCCAGAAAGATGTAGAAGTAGGAAGCAGTGCGATCAGTGCACTGGGACTGGACGATGTCGTATTTGAATATGAGATTACATCCAACCGTGTAGACTGCTACAGTGTGATCGGTATTGCAAGAGAAGCAGCAGCTACATTCCGCAAAGAATTCCATCCGCCGGTTGTGACACCTACCGGTAATGACGAGGATGTCAATGACTATGTTAAGGTTACAGTCAAGGATCAGGAACTCTGCCCGAGATATACCGCAAGAGTTGTAAAAAATATTAAGATCGGACCATCACCGGAGTGGATGCAGAGAAGACTTGCATCTGTAGGAATCCGCCCGATCAACAATCTGGTAGATATTACCAACTATGTAATGGAAGAATACGGACAGCCGATGCATGCGTATGATCTGGATACGATCGCAGGTCATGAGATTGTAGTACGCCGTGCAGAAGATGGCGAGAAGTTCGTAACTCTGGACGGACAGGAAAGAGAGATGGACAGTTCTGTACTGATGATCTGCGATGGTGAGAAATCAATCGGTATCGCAGGTATCATGGGCGGCGAGAACTCTATGATCACAGATAATGTTCAGACAATGCTGTTCGAAGCTGCATGCTTCAACGGAACTAATATCCGTAAATCGGCTAAGAAGATCGGACTTCGTACGGATGCATCCGGTAAATTCGAAAAAGGTCTTGATCCGGAAAATGCACAGGCAGCTATCGACCGCGCATGCCAGTTAGTAGAAGAAATGGGTGCCGGAGAAGTTGTAGGCGGAATGGTAGACGTTTATGCAGAGAAGAGAGAGCCGTCAAGAGTAACATTTGATGCTGAGAAGATCAATGCACTGCTTGGTACAGATCTGACAAAAGAACAGATGCATGACTATCTGAAGTTAGTAGAGCTGGAATACGATGAGACTACAAATGAGATCGTAGCTCCGACCTTCCGTCAGGATATTCATCGTCTGGCAGACGTGGCAGAGGAAGTTGCAAGATTCTTCGGATATGACAATATTCCGACCACACTTCCAAGCGGAGAGGCTACCACAGGTAAGCTGTCTTACAAGCTGCGTATTGAAGAAGTGGCAAGAAATATCGCAGAGTTCTGCGGATTCAGCCAGGGTATGACATACTCTTTCGAGAGCCCGAAGGTATTTGATAAATTATTGCTGCCGGAGGATTCTAAGCTTCGTCAGGCAATTGAGATCCGTAACCCACTGGGAGAGGATTACAGCGTGATGAGAACAACATCCCTGAACGGTATGCTGACATCACTTGCTACCAACTATAACCGTAGAAATAAAAATGTAAAATTATACGAACTTGGAAATGTATATCTGCCAAAGGCACTTCCATTGACAGAGCTTCCGGACGAGCGTATGCAGTTCACACTGGGTATGTACGGAGAAGGCGACTTCTTCAGCATGAAGGGTGTCGTAGAAGAATTCTTTGACAAGATCGGACTGCACAAGAAAGAGACTTACGATCCAAACGCAGGCAAGACTTTCCTGCATCCGGGACGTCAGGCTAATATCATTTACGATGGTACCGTAGTCGGATATCTGGGAGAAGTTCATCCGGACGTTGCAGATATCTACGGAATCGGAGAGAGAGCATACATCGCAGTGATCGATATGCCGGAGATCGTAGCGCGTGCAACATTTGACCGCAAATACGAAGGAATTGCCAAGTTCCCGGCTGTAAACCGTGACATCAGTATGGTAGTGCCGAAGAGCATCATGGTAGGACAGATTGAAGAAGTAATTGAGAAAAATGGCGGAGCTCATCTGGAGAGCTACTCACTGTTTGACCTGTATGAAGGAGCTCAGATCAAACCGGGATTTAAGTCTGTAGCTTACTCTATTACATTCCGTGCAAAAGACAGAACACTGGAAGAGTCAGATATTTCCAAAGCAATGGATAAGATTCTTGCTGGTCTGGAAGCTATGGGAATCGAGCTTCGTAAATAGAACGGAGAGATAGTATGAAACGACAGGATTTTTATTTTGATCTGCCGGAAGAATTAATTGCACAGGACCCGCTGGAGGACCGCTCCAGCTCCCGGCTCCTGGTGTTAGATAAAGAGACTGGTGAGACCTCTCATCACATTTTTAAAGAGATTGTGGATTATTTGAAACCGGGAGACTGCCTGGTGATCAATGACACCAAGGTAATCCCGGCGAGACTGATCGGTGCCCGTGAGGGAACCGGAGCCAAGATCGAGGTGCTTCTGCTGAAGCGCAAAGAGAATAATGTGTGGGAGACACTGGTAAAACCTGGCAAGAAAGCAAGACCAGGCACACGGATCGTGTTTGGAGAAGGTCTGCTGGTTGGTGAAGTTATCGATGTCGTAGAGGAAGGCAACCGCCTGATCAAGTTTGAATATGAAGGAATCTTTGAAGAGATTCTGGATCAACTTGGACAGATGCCGTTACCGCCGTACATCACGCATCAGCTTGAGGACAAGAACCGTTATCAGACCGTATATGCCAAGCATACCGGATCTGCGGCGGCACCGACAGCGGGACTGCATTTTACACCGGAACTGCTGAAGCAGATTGAAGAAAAAGGTGTGGATATTGCCAGAGTTACGCTGCATGTAGGACTTGGAACTTTCCGCCCGGTTAAGGTAGATGACATTTTGGAGCATCATATGCATTCGGAATTTTACCGTATTGATGCAGAGGCGGCTGAGAAGATCAATCGTGCCAAGGACAATGGCGGACGTGTGATCTGCGTAGGAACTACAAGCTGCAGAACCGTAGAGTCGGCAGCAGATGAGAACGGACGTCTCAGAGAATGTAGCGGATGGACAGAGATCTTTATTTATCCGGGGTACAAATTCAAGATTCTGGATGCGTTGATCACGAACTTCCATCTGCCGGAGTCGACACTGATCATGCTGGTATCTGCACTGGCAGGCAGAGAACATGTGCTGAATGCATATCAGGAAGCAATCCAGGAGAGATATCGATTCTTCTCCTTTGGGGATGCGATGTTTATAAAGTAGAAGATAAAATGAAAAGGATCTGTTGCTTTACGATTAAAAATCGTGAAGTGGCAGATCCTTTTCGTTCGGTTCATAATCGTAATGACGAATGCATATGTCCCTTACAGAAAGCGTATTACATATCCAATCAGAAACGAGCCCGGTCATTCTCATAACTTCTTAGCGAAACTTTGGGTACAACTTTTAACGATCGTGGTCGATCTGATCCATATATTGGATGAGGCGCATCACCTGGCTGGTATAGCCCCATTCATTATCATAGAAGCAGATGACTTTGAAAAAGTGGGAATTCACCTGAATGCCCTGTCGTGCGTCGAAGATGGATGCGTGAGGATCTCCGATAAAATCAGAAGATACCACTTCATCGTCTACAAAATCCAGAATACCGGACAAATATGTCATAGAGGCCTCCTGAACTTTTTCGCAGATTTCTTATCCTTGAGAGAAGGGATGACGAGAGAGATCGCTTTGGCGGCTCCGGTAGTGGAAGGAATCAGATTGCCAAATGCGGAACGGCCGGTCCGCCAGTCTTTCAGCGAACGGCTGTCTACAACTTTCTGCTTGGCGGTAGCCGCGTGGATCGTAGACATGAGTCCGTATTCGATACCGTAATTCTCTTCCAGTACTTTACAGATCGGTGCCAGACAGTTGGTCGTGCAGGACGCATTAGAAACAACAGACATATCACTGGTGTAACCGGTATGGTTCACGCCCATGATAAATGTTGGTGTCTCGTCATCTTTGGCAGGAGCGGAGATGATAACCTTCTTAGCTCCGCCTTTCAGATGATCCAGAGCTTTCTGCGTTGTGCAGTAAGCGCCTGTTGCGTCAATGATATACTCGGCACCGCAGCTGTCCCATGGGATCAGGGAAGCATCGGATTCGGAGAATACAGGAATCTTCTGACCATTGATGATCAGACCTTGTTCATAGGAATCAAGCTCTCCCTGGAAACGTCCGAATGTCGAATCATAGCGGACCATATATTTCATGTAGTCCAGATCAGCATTGCGTACGTTGATCCCGCACAGTTTAAAAGTATCCGGTTGACTGATGGCGATACGGAGTGCAACGCGTCCGATGCGTCCAAATCCGTTGATGCCAATTGAAATTGCCATTTTACAATTACCTCCTATAAGACATATTAAATGCGTGGAGCACCTGCAGATATTCTGGGTGCAGCAGTCCTGACCGGGCACTGTAACTGGCTTTTCTGATTTGATGTAACTTACTGTCAGTGTAACATAGAAAAATGGGAAATACTATATATAGAAGAGTAATTAAAATATTAACGAAAATGCATACAAGATAGCTGATCGATTGAAAACTTTGTGAAAAAATGTTATGATTTTAAGCAGAAATAATACATATGGGAGGCCATTATGAGACAGGAACGTTTTAAAATGGAGCGTCCCGGTTTGGTAGAAGAGGGACAGGAAGTCGTGATCAGCGAACGAAGTCCGAGCACAGGAAGATATACCTATCTGGTAGAACCATCCATTGCCATGTCGGGAATATACCGCACTACAGAGCGGATTCACGGCAGAAAAGGTGTGATCAAGAAGATTGAGGAGACCGACCGGGGCTTTTATCTGATCGTAGAGATAGAGAATTGATAAGAGAGCTTTTGCGAGAATAAACTTGCAGAAGCTCTTTTTTATACAATATATGAATTGATAAAAATTGCACAAATTAATTGATAATAATTCAATCAAACTATGAATAACGACGAAAAAATAGAAAATTATTGAGAAAAATTATAGATATTAGACAATTTATATGCTAATATAGTAAATAACTTGTGTGAAAATCGATAAAATAAATGGGAGGTAAAGCTATGCTTTCAAAAAAATCTGCAGTTCCTTTCCGCGGTACGAAGGAGCAGGAAGAGGAACTGCTCAAAGTGATCGAAGAGTTGAAAGACGAAAAAGGCGCGTTGATGCCGATCATGCAGAAAGCGCAGGATATCTACGGATATCTGCCGATTGAAGTTCAGAAGATTATTTCTGATCAGACAGGGATTCCGCTGGAGAAGATCTATGGTGTGGCAACATTTTATGCACAGTTTAATCTGAGTCCGAAGGGACGTTATCAGATATCTGTCTGTCTTGGTACGGCATGTTATGTAAAGGGATCCGGTGATATTTACAACAAGCTGATGGAGAAGCTTGGTATTGTGGGCGGAGAGTGTACGCCGGATGGAAGATTTTCCCTGGATGCGTGCCGTTGTATCGGAGCCTGCGGACTGGCGCCGGTCATGACGATCAATGAAGAAGTATATGGACGTCTGAAGGTTGAGGATATTGATGATATCCTTGCCAAATATGAGTAGCGGTTAACTTGATTAGAAGTGGAGGGACAGAATGAAATCTCTGGAAGAATTACGGGTAATTAGAGAGCGTATGCAGGGTGAAGTGGCATATCGCTCAGAACACGAATTTCTGGAAGAGGCTGCAGCTTCTGAGCACGGAAAGTACCGCACTCATGTGCTGGTATGCGGAGGTACCGGATGTACATCGTCCGGCAGCCAGAAGATCAGAGAACGACTGGATGAAGAGATCCGGAAGAACGGACTGGAAGAGGAAGTATGTGTGATCAAGACAGGATGTTTTGGTCTGTGTGCACTGGGACCGATCATGATCGTGTATCCGGAGGGCGCATTTTATTCTATGGTCAAGGAAGAAGACATTCCTGAGATTGTAGAAGAGCATCTGGCAAAGGGCAATATAGTTAAGAGACTGCTCTATGATGAGACGGTGAAGGGAGAAGATGTACTCTCGCTGCAGGAGACGAATTTCTATAAGAAGCAGCACCGTGTAGCACTGCGTAACTGTGGTGTGATCAGTCCGGAGCATATTGACGAATACATAGGTACAAGAGGATACGAGGCACTGGGTAAGGTGCTGACTGAGATGACACCTGCGGAAGTCATTCAGGTGATGCTTGACAGCGGCTTGAGAGGACGAGGCGGCGCAGGTTTTCCGACCGGTATGAAATGGAAATTTGCGGCAGCGAATGAAGCAGACCAGAAATACGTCTGTTGTAACGCTGATGAAGGCGATCCGGGTGCATTTATGGACAGATCCGTACTGGAAGGCGACCCGCACGTTGTACTGGAAGCTATGGCAATCGCAGGCTATGCAATCGGTGCATCACAGGGATATATCTATGTGCGTGCGGAGTATCCGATTGCGGTAGAGCGTCTGAATATTGCAATTAAGCAGGCAAGAGAATACGGACTGCTTGGCAAAGATATTTTCGGAACAGGATTTGATTTTGATATTGAGTTACGTCTGGGAGCAGGCGCGTTTGTATGTGGAGAAGAGACAGCGCTGATGACTTCCATCGAGGGTAACCGCGGTGAGCCGAGACCGCGTCCGCCGTTCCCGGCATTAAAAGGACTGTTCCAGAAGCCGACGATCCTGAATAACGTAGAGACACTGGCGAATATTCCGCAGATCATCCTGAATGGTCCGGAATGGTTCGCATCGATGGGAACAGAGAAGTCCAAAGGAACTAAGGTATTTGCACTTGGAGGCAAGGTTAATAATACAGGTCTGGTAGAGATCCCGATGGGAACGACTCTGAGGGAGATTGTAGAAGAGATCGGCGGAGGAATTCCGAAGGGCAAGAAGTTCAAGGCTGCACAGACCGGCGGACCGTCCGGCGGATGTATTCCGGCGGAGAATTTTGATGTACCGATTGACTATGATAACCTGATCGCAATCGGTTCCATGATGGGTTCCGGCGGTTTGATCGTTATGGATGAAGATACCTGTATGGTGGATATCGCCAAGTTCTTCCTGGAATTTACCGTGGATGAATCCTGTGGCAAATGTGCACCGTGCCGTATCGGTACCAGACGTATGCTGGAGATTCTGGATAAGATTACTAAGGGACAGGGAACGATGGAAGATCTGGACCGGCTGGAAGAACTGGCAGCACATCTGAAGTCGAATTCACTGTGTGCACTGGGCCAGACAGCACCGAATCCGGTACTTTCTACTCTGCGTTATTTTAAAGATGAATATATTGCTCACATTGTGGATAAGAAGTGTCCTGCTGGTGTCTGTAAGGATCTGTTACAGTACAAGATCAATGCGGACAAATGTAAAGGATGTACGCTTTGTGCACGTATCTGTCCGAATGGCGCGATCAGCGGCAAGGTGAAAGAACCGCATGCGATCAATCCGGATAAATGTGTGAAATGTGGAGCTTGTATGGAAAAATGCCGCTTCGGCGCGATCTATAAGGAATAAGGGAGGATAGAGAATATGGAAACGGTTAATCTTACAATCAACGGACTGAAAGTATCCGCACCGGCCGGCTCTACGATCCTTGAGGCGGCACATGCAGCCGGAATCAGAATTCCTACGCTCTGCTATCTGAAAGAGATTAATGAGATCGGTGCCTGCCGTATGTGTGTGGTAGAAGTAAAAGGCGCTCGGAATCTGGTGGCGGCCTGTGTACATCCGGTCAGCGAGGGAATGGAAGTATATACGAATACACCGAAGCTGATCTCATCCAGAAAGAAGACGCTGCAGCTCCTGTTGTCGAACCACGACAAGAAGTGTCTGTCCTGTGTGCGTAGCGGTAACTGTGAATTACAGCAGTTGTGCCGGGAATATGGCGTGGATGATGAGAATTATTTTGCAGGTGAGAGCAATCACTATGAACTGGATGATTCCGCAGCGCATATGATCCGTGACAATAATAAATGTATCCTGTGCCGCAGATGCGTGGCTGTCTGTGAGAAGGTACAGGGAGTCGGCGTGATCGGAACCAATAACCGTGGATTTGCGACATTTATCGGTTCAGCATTTGACATGGGACTTGGTGAGACCAACTGCGTATCCTGTGGACAGTGTATTGCAGTCTGTCCGACGGGCGCATTATATGAAAAAGATTATACAGATAAGATTATAGAGGCAATTGCAGATCCGGAGAAATACGTAGTCGTTCAGACAGCACCATCTGTCAGAGCTGCTCTTGGCGAAGAGTTCGGATATCCGATGGGAACGGATGTGGAAGGCAAGATGGCAGCAGCACTCAGAAGAATCGGATTTGACCGTGTATTTGATACGGACTGGGCAGCAGACCTGACAATTATGGAAGAGGCACATGAGCTGCTGGACCGTGTGCAGAATGGCGGAGAACTTCCGCTGATCACATCCTGCTCACCTGGATGGATCAAGTATTGTGAGCATTATTTCCCGGATATGACAGAGAACCTGTCGAGCTGTAAATCACCGCAGCAGATGTTCGGTGCGATGGTGAAGACTTACTTTGCAGAGAAGCAGGGTATCGATCCGAAGAATATCGTATCTGTCAGCGTGATGCCGTGTACGGCTAAGAAATTCGAGATCGGAAGAGATAATCAGAATGCAGCCGGAGTACCGGATGTGGATATTGCAATCACGACAAGAGAACTGGCGCGCCTAATCCGCCGGTGCGGCATTGAATTTACCGCACTTCCGGATGAAGGATTTGACGATCCGATGGGCGAGTCTACCGGTGCGGGCGTGATCTTCGGAGCAACCGGAGGAGTTATGGAAGCGGCTCTTCGTACCGCTGTAGAGACATTGACGGGAGAAGAACTGGCAACGCTGGAATTTGAAGATGTGCGTGGTACAAAGGGCATCAAAGAGGCCGAGTATCAGGTGGCAGGCATGGATATCCGTGTGGCAGTTGCATCTGGCCTTGCGAATGCAAAAGAACTTCTGAATCAGGTGAAATCAGGTGAGAAACAGTATCACTTTATCGAGATCATGGGATGTCCGGGCGGATGTGTCAATGGCGGCGGTCAGCCGCAGGTATCCGGTGATGTGCGTAACTTTACCGATGTGCGCGGTATCCGTGCAAGTGTGCTGTATCGTAATGATAAAGCGAAGACGATACGTAAGTCTCACGAGAATCCGGCGATCAAGAAGCTGTATGAGGAGTATCTGGGAGAACCGGGAAGTAAGAAAGCACATGAGACATTGCATACAACCTACGTAAAACGTACGGTTAATTAGTAATGTGTTAGGACAATTGTTCAGAGCTACCTCTAAAACATCAGACATTTTAGAAGGGTGGAAATGCATTGCATTTCTGCCCTTTCTTCTATACAATAAAAGCAGAAGAATTATCAATATCAGACATCAAGGGAGGCAGTAATGGGAAATTATCAATATTATTTATTTGATCTGGATGGTACGCTGACGGATTCCGGAGAGGGAATTACGAATTCAGTCCGTCATGCGTTACATAGATTTGGAATTACAGAATATGATGAGTCGGTACTGCGTAAGTTTATCGGTCCGCCGCTGGCAGAGAGTTTTCATAAGTATTTTGATCTGTCGCCGGAGGAGGCGCGTAAAGGGATCGATTATTACCGTGAATATTATACTGACGGGGGAATGTTTGAGAATGCAGTTTATCATGGCATAAAGGAACTGTTAGAGGGCTTAAAAGCGAAAGGAAAGACATTGATCGTTGCTACGTCAAAGCCGGAGTTATTTGCGGAGCAGATCCTGGAGCATTTTGATCTTGCGAAGTATTTTGACTGCATTGCCGGAGCGTCTATGGATGAGACCAGAGTGCATAAGGATGAGGTGATCGCCTATGCCATGCAGAAATACAAAGGAATCGATCATAAAAAAGCAGTGATGATCGGTGATCGCTCTAATGACATCATGGGCGGTAAGACGAATGGCATGGCTACGATCGGTGTGCTTTATGGATTTGGCAGCAGAGAGGAATTAGAGGAAGCCGGAGCCGATATTATTGTGGAGACACCGGGAGAGATCCTGAAGTATTAACAGGAATATAAGTATATGTTAGGTATATAGCAGGAGAGAGAAGTATGTGAGGAGGGGCAGTGCATGAAGGTCATTGATTTCAAGGATGCCAAATGCAGACATTGTTACAAATGCGTCCGTTATTGTGAGGTAAAAGCCATCTCGGTACAGAATGAACAGGCGCATATCATGGAGGATCACTGTATTCATTGTGGACAGTGTCTGGAAGTCTGTCCGCAGAATGCCAAGACATTTGCCAGTGATATGGAACGGGTGAAGGGATATTTGCAGAGAGGTGTGCGCACGGTTATCTCGCTTGCGCCGTCCTATCTCAGCGTGTTGGATTTTGACCAGCCGGGACAGGTTGTCGATGCGCTGATGAAACTGGGATTCGATGAGGTGCGGGAAACAGCAGAAGGTGCGGCATTAGTCACGGAAGAATATCAAAAGCTACTTAAAAGTGGACAGATGAAGAATATTATTTCTACATGCTGTCCGGGAATCAATGATCTGATTGAAAAGTATTATCCATCGTTAGTGCCGATGATGGCACCGGTCGTGTCTCCGATGATCGCACATGGACGGCTGATTAAGGAGATGTACGGACCGGATGTCAAAGTAGTATTTTTAGGACCGTGTATTGCCAAGAAAGCAGAAGGCATCGGTGATGAACGCGTTATGGGCGCAGTGAATGCAATCCTGACATTTGAAGAAGTGATCCGGTGGTGGAAGGAAGAAGGCATACGGGTAAAAGACTGCGAAGACAAGCCGATGGGGAATCCGGATCCGGGAGTTAACAGGCTCTATCCGGTAGGCGGTGGAGTAATTACATCCGTGATGACCGGAACCGGGGAAGACCACTATGAGAAGTTCCATGCAGAGGGAATCAAGACCTGTATGGAGCTGTTGGATGAGCTGATGCGTGGAGAAGTGTCCGGAGGATTTTTTGAGCTGAATGTCTGTAAGGGCGGATGTGTAAAGGGACCTGCGGCGGAACGCTGGAAACGTTCGATGCTGAAGGCGGAGCTGGATCTGAAGCACCAGGTGAAATATAAAGACGAGGCAGTACATATTCCACATGAGAATATCTCATTAGCCAAGACATTTGAAGACCGTGCAATCCATGATCAGAAGCCGACAGAACGGGAGCTTACGGAGATGCTTCATGCTATGGGCAAATATACCAGACAGGATGAACTGAATTGTGGTGCCTGTGGATATCCGACCTGCAGAGCCAAAGCAGAAGCTGTCTTTCAGGGCAAAGCGGAGCTTAGTATGTGTCTGCCGCATGCAGTGGCGCAGGCAGAGTCCATGTCGAATCTCGTGATGGATGCAACACCGAATATGATCATGATCGTGGATCAGGATATGCGGATCAGGGAATGTAATAAGAGAATGCTGAACAAGCTTGGCATTTCCAGAGAAGAGGCACTGGAACGGTATATCTTTGAGTTTATAGAAGTGGAAGATATTGAGAAAGTGTTGGCAGACAAAGAATCAATCTTAAGGAAACGAATTCAATTAGATACATTGGATATTGTTGCGAAAGAAACGATTGTGTATATAGATTCTGTGGATTCGGCATTGGTAATCTATCAGGATGTGAGCAAGGAAGAAAAGGCGAGAGAACAGCATCTGAATCTGAAGATGGAGACAATCGACATTGCGCAGAAGGTAATTGACAAGCAGATGATGGTAGCGCAGGAAATCGCGGGACTTCTTGGAGAGACAACGGCGGAGACGAAAGTAACGCTGTCTAAGCTCCGCGACTCGATTCTGGATGATGGGGAAGACTAAGAGATGAGTGTAAGTGTAGATATCTGTTGGAAAAGCTTTAATAAGAATCATGAAGAACTGTGCGGAGATAAGGTGGAGATTCTGAAGACAGAAGACTCCAATATCATTATTCTTGCGGATGGGATGGGAAGCGGTGTGAAAGCCAATATTCTGGCAACATTGACATCGAAGATTCTGGGTACGATGTTCCGCGAGGGAGCAGGGATCGATGCCTGTGTAGAGACGATTGCCCGTACACTGCCTATTTGTAAAGAGCGGGAAGTGGCATATGCGACATTTAGTATCCTGCAGATCTTTCAGGACGGAGAAGCTTATCTAGTAGAATATGATAATCCAAAATGCGTGTTTATACGCAACAAAGAAATAATAAAATATCCTTATCAGGAACGTGTGATTGAAGGCAAGAAGATTCGCGAGTACAGATTCCATGTGGAACTCAATGACTGTTTCGTGCTGATGAGTGACGGAGCAATCTGGGCCGGCGAAGAAGAAACGATGAACTATAACTGGGAATGGGATGATATGGCAGCTTATACCCTGAAATGTACGAACGAGACATTGTCAGCAGCGAGACTTGCGGCTATGCTCAGCCAGGTGTGTTATGATCTGTATGGTCAGAAGCCAGGAGACGATACGACGGTTGCAGTGACGAGGGTTATCCGCAGACAGGTAGTCAATATCTTTACGGGACCGCCGTCCAGAAAGGAAGACGATGAGCGCCTGATCTATGACTTTATGAAGCAGGAAGGTAAGAAGGTCATCTGCGGCGGTACCAGCGCCAATGTCGCATCCCGCGTATTAAAGCGAGAAATCGTAACGCTGGTCAAGCATGCAGACCCTAAGATTCCGCCAATGGCAACCATGGAAGGCATGGATCTGGTGACGGAAGGTGTGCTGACGATTGGAAGCGCACTGGAACTTTTGCATCGCTATGAAAATGATGATTTTGATGAGGCATTTTTCGATGCACTGGATGCAGAGAATGGTGCAGCCAAACTTGCAAAGCTGTTAATTGAAGAGTGTACGGATCTGAACCTGTTTGTAGGAAGAGCACTGAATCCTGCACATCAGAATTCCAATCTGCCATTTGATCTCAGCGTGCGTATGAATCTGGTAGAACAGTTAAAAGACTGTGCCGAACGGATGGGAAAACATGTAACTGTGAAGTATTATTAGAGAGTATAAATTTGACAAAGTTGCTTGGTTTTGCTAAAATACTCACCTGTGAACACAAATTCTAAGAATTTTATATGATAGGGCGTTGATTTTCAATGCTACGGTCGGACATCCATAATCCATAATTCGGGTTATGGATGTTTTGATGTATAGTGGAATAATATTGGCAGTGGAAAATCAGAAAGGAGAAGTATGGAGAACGAATTATTTGAACAGACACCGGTGCCGAAAGCATATATGAAGCTTGCGTTTCCGGTGGTGATGAGTATGATGGTTTCGCTGGTGTATAATATGGTGGATACCTATTTTATTGCGCTGACAGGAGTGCAGGAACTGGTGGCAGGAGTGTCTTTGGCAGCACCGATATTTACGATGATGATAGCATTTGGGGATATCTTTGGACTTGGCGGAAGTTCAGTAATTTCCCGGTTGTTTGGACAGAAGCGAAATATGGATGCAAAGAGAGTCAGTGCGTTCTGCGTCTGGGGCTCGGTTGTGTTTGGCATCTGTGTGACGGTCATCCTGTTGTTGTTCCGCACACAGATTCTTCAGATATTGGGAGCAAACGATGTGACGATGCAGTATGCAAGTGGATATTATACATGGATCGCGATAGGAGCTGTGTTTATTATATTTGGACTTGTGCCGACGAACATTCTCCGCACGGAGGGGCTGGCGGCGCAGGCAATGCTTGGCTCTGTCATTGGTTCGATCGTAAATATTATTCTGGATCCAGTCTTTATCTTTGTTCTGAAGCAGGGAGCGGCAGGAGCTGCAATCGCAACGGTGCTTGGTAATGTAGCGGCAGATATCTATTATATGTATGCGATGACGAAGAAAGCTAACCGGCTGTCAGTGGCAATTACAGATACCAGAATTTCCGGGCATATGATAGGTAATATTCTTGCGATTGGCATCCCTGCATCGATCACAAATCTCATGCAGAGCTTTATGGTCATGCTGACGAATCATTTCCTGCTGGAGTATGGAACGGACAAAGTTGCAGCCATGGGAATTGCGTTAAAAGCCAATATGCTTACGGCTCTGATATTGGTCGGCTTTGCGTTTGGTGGCCAGCCGCTTGTAGGTTATA
Organism: bacterium; assembly: GCA_963592205.1. Classification (GTDB taxonomy): domain Bacteria; phylum Bacillota; class Clostridia; order Lachnospirales; family Lachnospiraceae; genus Claveliimonas. The sequence continues at coordinate 17,988 of CAVAVU010000050.1, read as the reverse complement.
ATTATGGAGCGAAAAACGAAAAAAGATTAAAAGAAATATTAAAGTTTGCATATCTGTTTGAGATGGGAATCGGACTTGCCTTTGCAGTGATCGTGAGCTTTTTTGCACCTGCGGTTATCAGTATATTTATGAAAGATCCTGGCATTATCAGTAATGGAGCTATGATGCTTCGGTATCAGCAGTTCGGTATGATGTTCATGGCAGTAACGCTGGTATCAACCTGTGTGTGTCAGTCTGTGGGAAATGCGTCGGGAGCACTTATGTTGTCGATTAGCAGACAGGGCGTAGTTTATGCCATATCGATTTTTATTCTGTCTAAAATGTTTGGATATACAGGAGTGCTGGCAGCACAGGCGTGCGCAGACGTGCTGACGGCGGTGATGGCCGGGCTTATTATCAGACGTATCTTTTTCCGGCATAAAGATCATAACGTATAATACAAAAATCATGCCTGTCACAGCAGAAAAGCTAGCAGGCATGATTGAAGATGCGATTGCAGGCAGGTTGGATTAATCAGCGTTCGACTTTTACTTCTTTTAATTTCACACAGGATCTGTTATAGGTCAGTGACAGGATCATCTGAGTGATCCCGACCACGATGATCGCAAGGACTCCTGTGTGGAAGAAAAGATGTGACAGCATGGTGAGAAGAAGCAGAAAACTGAGACATTTACTTGTAAATGAAAATGATTTATATGCGCTCTGGTAAATGACTTCCTTTTCAGCTTCGTCACAGCTCTCCAGCCATTGCTGCTGAAAGTTCATAGAAGATACATCTCCTTTCTTTTCCGGATGTGTCTTCTGTAGCAGCTTTATATAACGTGCCTGCATAATACCGTCATAGAATACGCAGATCAAAAAGGTGAAACATGCACCGAGTGCGATTGTGTGTCTTAGGTAATCCATAGAATAGCCGAATGCTAACAGCACGATACTTCCTATATATGACAACAGGTTGAGTGTCATCAGAACGGCACCGACCTTTTCTTCTTTGTAATCTAAGTCATCGAAGTTCTCATCATCAGCAGCTGCAAGGCTGTCGCAGATGTTTTTTAATCTAGAATAATACATTTCCTGCAATATAATAGAAAGTACAGTAATCAGAAGCAGTCCGGGAAAGATCATGTTCTGAATGCCTGCGTTCAGTTTCTGTACAGCCTGATTGAAAGAATCATCATTGTTAATGAGTGAGAGCAGTACACCTGCTATAACACCTAATATGGCGCCAAATACTGTACCGGCAGCTATTTTCCATATCATACTGCTAATGGTGCTTGTTCTTTTTTTATTGTTATTTCTCATGGTTTTCATCCCCCTCATACTCAAATATATCTTCGACAGCTACGTTACAGATCTTTGCAAGCTTTAATGCCAGTGTTACAGAGGGCGAGTAGTCTCCGCGCTCGATCAGGCTGATGGTCTGTCTGGATACTCCGGCAAGTCTTCCAAGCTCTGTCTGGTTAATGCCTAACCTGGATCTGTGTTCCTTTAAACGGTTCAATAACGGCAATCTAAGCTCCTCCTTTTATGATGAAATGACAACTTTACTTGTCAAAGACAGGATAGCATTGACAACTATCTTTGTCAATAGATTTTGACAACTTCTTTTGTCATTTTAAAATATGTACAGCGTTTTAAATGTGTGACAACTATGTTATACTTATCGAAACAATACTTTGGGAGGATCAAGGGAGGTGCAGTTATGAGATTTGAGGATGAGAAGGATTATATCATGCGTATGATCAAAGAAATGGTCAGTGTACTATTTTCTATTATATTCGGCAAGCAATATGTATCCGTGGATGAAGAACGGAAGAATGGTTATGAAGTGTCGGGAACGGACTTGAATGATCTGTTGGATATGATCGATAATGGACAGATCAATGAAGCAGAGAATCTTATGCTGGAGGATCTTGATTACAGTGATAAGAAGGAATTGGCGGCAGCTTTACTATTCTATCAGTATCTTTCTGAAAAGAGGGAAGCATTCTTGCGAGATCATGATTATTCGGATGAAGAAATCCTCGATGGTGCGAAACAGGTATTGCAAAATGCCGGATATGGAGATATCGTAAAGATTATGGATTAGATTTTTTACAATAGAGAGGCAGTATGATGAACGAAAGAAATTACAGTAAAGTACCAATGTTTGAAAATGGAATGGCGCAGCCGGTATTTCCGTTTACGGATGGAAAAACGGGCGCAGAGTATAATCCGGAGACTTCGAGTATTGTGAGATATGCGGTATATGTGGAGTCTGATTATGATATGGACGGAGACGGCAAGAGAGATCTGGTCAAAGCAGTTGTTCAGGTTCCGAGAAGTGCAGTGAAAGGAAACTATAAAGCGGCAACGATATTTGAAGCCCGGCCGTACTGCGCAGGTGTGAATGAAGACGGATATCCGCATATGAAGGAAGTAGCGGAAAAGGAATACCGTAAGTTTGATTTTGCAGAACTGGACCATGAAGTAGCAGCACGGATCCCGACAGGCAAGATTAGTGCGATGGAATTGGCATTAAAAGCTGATCCGTCAGACTGGTATTATCCGGATAAGGGCAATCATAACAAGACGGTATATGAGAATCTGGACACTTTTAATTATTATCTTGTGCGTGGTTTTGCGGTAGTATTATGTGGTGGTTTTGGAACGCTTGGTTCAGACGGATATAACTATGTGGGATCTGATTATGAGAGAGATGCATTCAAATTCGTAGTCGAATGGCTACATGGAGACCGCGTGGCATATGCAGACCGCGAGGGAATGATCCAGACAGAGGCAGACTGGTCGAATGGAAATGTAGCAATGACCGGAAGATCCTATGCGGGAACTATGCCATTTGCGGTAGCAACCACAGGAGTGGAAGGCTTGAAGACGATCATTCGATCGCAGGAATCGCAGATTGGTATTCTCAGCAGAATATGCAGGGCGCACAGCGTTACTGGCCGAAGGAAGTGCTGAATAGCTTCCTTGCTTACTATTGTTCCAGTCGTTATCATGACGAGACGTTATCCGAAAAGCAGCTTGATGATATGGCGGCATTTCATCATGAACTCAGTCTCCGGCAGCTAAAGTGTGGCTTTGACTATGACGCGGAGTTCTGGGGAAGCGGTAATTACTGCTTGAATGCGGACAAGATTCGATGTACCGCATTGATTGTACATGGATTAAATGACGAAAATGTGTCTACCAAACAGTTTGAAATGATGCACAAGTCCTTTGAAAAAGCAGGACAGAATGTGAAACTTTTGCTGCATCAGGGTGCGCATATTACACCGACCATGCCAAATAGAGAATATGGAATTCTAGTAGATGGTCAATTTTATGATGACATTATTAATAAATGGGTTTCTCATTACCTGTATGATGTGGACAATCATGCAGAAGATATGCCGGCGGTGCTGGTACAGACGAACTCCGATCAGAAGAAATGGGAGACGGCGGATTCCTGGGACACAGATTATGCAATGAATCTTGCATGTGCAGATACAGGAACGGCTGTCATCAATACAGACTGGGAAGCAGCTGGTGTCAGTGCTGAGAATTTTGATGAGAAAATGGCACTGCAGTCCGGTAATATGAACAGACGATATATGACTTCTGCTTTTGAGGAAGCAGTAACCATACAGGGAACCGTGTGCGTGAAACTTAAAGCGGCATTAAAAGACGGTGATGCAGAACATGACTTCCATCCGGAGAATAGAAATGATGTAGACACATTGACCATGAAGCTTGGTGATTCCGGTATTTCTGGAAAGATGGATGATGTGGAGATTGCATTGCTACTCTGTGATGTATGCGAGGAGAAGTTTGACAGCATTCAGAGCGTGGATCCGGAACGAAACACGATTCCGGTAGAAACAGTGAAAGCAGGCGGCGTGATCAATGGCGGAGACCTTCCAGCATTTGACGAAGCAGAATTTGCTACTGTACATAAGAATTACCGCGTAATTACCCGTGCATTTGCAGATCTCTGCAATCCGGAAGCCGGTTATGATCCGGTAACGGCGACAAATAGTATCAGGCTGAAAAAGGGCGAATATCACGACTATCACATTTATATGAATGCGACCAGATACACGGTTGAGCCGGGACACAGACTTGCACTTGTAATTGCAACCGAAGATCCGGTGAACTGTCTGATCCATAAGACCTATGCGGTTGAGATAGAGAACGATTCGGTTTGCGCAGAAGTGCCGGTGACGAAGGCAGTAGAAGGTTATACATTAAAGACAGATAAATAAGAATATGAAAATATAAGAGCCTGACAGGTTATCGCAGCTTGTCAGGCTCTTGTTATGTCGGATGATTTATCTCAACCCCGCAATTGTCTCGAAGAATGTCGGATAGGACACATCCACGCACTGGCTGTCTCCGATTATGGTATCCCCTTCGGCAGCCAGTCCAGCAATGGCAAATGCCATGGCAATCCGGTGATCCAGATGGCTGTTGATATGAGCACCTTTTAAAGCACCGGTACCTTCGATGATCATGCCGTCATCGGTCGGAGTGACGATGCCGCCCATTGCCCGGAGGTTCTCGACTACGGTGTCGATACGGTTGGTCTCTTTGACTTTCAACTCGGCAGCATCCCGGATGATGGTAGTGCCTTCGGCAAATGCAGCCATAACGGCGATCATCGGGATTTCGTCGATCAGTGTCGGGATGATACTTCCTTCTACAACGGTTGCCTTGAGAGGTGAATAGCGCACAAGAAGGTCAGCGGTCGGTTCGCCGCCAGCAGATGTCTCGTTCAGGTAAGTGATATCAGCACCCATAGCTTCGCAGACTTTTAGGATGCCGGCGCGGGTAGGATTGATGCCTGCATTTTTAACTAGGATTTCGGAACCCGGTACCAGAAGTCCGGCTGCGATAAAGTATGCGGCGGATGAAATGTCACCCGGCACCTGGATCTTCTGTGCATAAAGTTCTTCACATGGTGTGATGGATGCAGTGGCGGTGCCATCGGCGTGTGTCTCGGATGTGATGTCAGCACCGAAGCCTTTTAACATTAGCTCGGTATGATTCCGGGACAGCACCGGTTCTGTGACAGCAGTTGTACCATCTGCATATAATCCAGCCAGCAGAATCGCAGATTTGACCTGTGCGGAAGCAACTTTGGAATGATAGTGGATGCTGTGAAGTGTACCCGGCTCGATGTGGAGCGGTGCACAGTTATTTCCATTGATACTGGTAATTTTTGCACCCATGGAATTCAGCGGATCCATGATACGCGCCATCGGTCTGGAATTCAGGGATTCATCACCGGACAGGATACTGGTAAAATTCTGCCCAGCCAGAATACCGGAGATCAGTCTGGTGGTAGTACCGCTGTTGCCGGTGTCCAGTGTAGCATCTGGGGCAGATAGACCGTGCAGGCCTTTGCCGTGTACAAGGATTCGTTCTGGTGTATTTTCAATCTCGATTCCCATCTTACGGAAACAGCTGATCGTCGACAGACAGTCTGCTCCCTGCAGGAAATTCGTAATCTCCGTGGTGCCTTTGGCAAGTGCTCCGAACATTACGGAACGGTGGGAGATAGATTTGTCTCCCGGTATGACAACGCTCCCTTTTAATCCTGTTGATGGAGCCGTAATCGTTGTTTCTTTCATAGTATGCTATCCTTTCTGCTGAGTATATATGATCTGTAGATTAGCGTTCGTATACCACATAACGGTGCTTCTGAAGCAGTGTGGCTGCCCGTGAAGAGGAATCCTCATCATAGAATTCGATACGGAGCACACCTTCTTCAAATTCACGATTATGGATGATTCCGATATTTTTAATACTGATATTGTTGGATGCAAGGATGGTTGCAATCGTTGCGATTCCACCGGCTTCATCGATAATGTCGCAGTATACGGCAAATACCTTCTTGATCGGTCCGGATGAACGGTTCGGAATCGAATTGCGGTAATTTCTGGAGCTGTCGAACCAGTGATAGATACCCTGTTCATCCTCCGCTTTTATAATAGAAGCTATCTGTTTCAGATCATTCATATAGTCGTCCAGTATCTTGAGAATATTGTCCTTATTCTTCAGGCAGATATGCTGCCACATGGTCGGTGAGGAAGAAGCAATACGGGTAATGTCCTTGAATCCTCCGGCAGCAAGAAGTTTCATCAGTTCGTCCTTGGTGTCTGCCTGTTTTACGTAGTTGACCAGCGAGGATGCGATAATATGCGGAAGGTGGCTGATTGCACCTGTCACATAGTCATGTGTCTCGCAGTCCAGCTCGATCGGCAGTGCCTTGATACTCTCAACAAGAGCAGTATAAGCATCCACTTTTTCACGGCTGACTTCCTTGGTCGGAGTCAGTACGAAGTAAGCATTCTCCAGCAGCATTGCCTTGGAATTGGGATAACCGCTTTTCTCTGAGCCAGCCATCGGGTGTCCGCCGATGAAATTCGCATCCATGCCAAGACGGTGCACTTCTTTGTGAATGCCGGTCTTCACGCTTCCGACATCGGTAAGAATCGTATCTTCATCAAGAAATGGCTTTACCTGAGGAAGGTAAGCATTATTATAGGAAACTGGTGCACACAGGAAAATGTATCCGCAATTCCGAAAATTCTCATCAATCGTAGTGGCGGCTACATCGATCAGTGACTCCTGGGTGGCAAGTGCCAGTGCCTCTTTATTCTTATCAAATGCAACAATCTGATAATCCGGATAGTACTGGCGTATTGCCTTTGCAAGTGAGCCTCCGATCAGGCCAAGTCCGATAAATCCAATCTTTTTTTTCATATGTCATACCTCCGAATTCGTCACGATAATGACATTTTACTACTGTAGAACTTTCTTTGTCAATGATTTTGCACTTTAAAGCGGAAAAGCATAATTGATTGTAAAAATTGTATAAAAGTGTTGAAAATATCTGAAAATTTTAGTACAATATAACCATACTCAATCGAGTGTGAGATTTTACAAATTAAGGAGGCAGCGAAATATGAAGGTTTACAGAACAGACGAGATCAGGAACGTGGTCCTGTTGGGACACGGAGGCAGTGGAAAAACCAGTCTAGTTGAGGCCATGGCTTACGTATCAGGCGCTACGAATCGTATGGGTAAAGTTTCAGACGGCAATACGATCAGCGATTTTGATAAAGAGGAACAGAAACGCGGATTTTCAATTGGTACAACACTTGTTCCGATTGAATGGGAGAAAGCAAAGATTAACGTATTGGATACTCCGGGATATTTTGACTTCGTAGGAGAAGTGGAAGAAGCAGTCAGTGCAGCAGATGCAGCAGTTATCGTAGTATCTGGTAAGGCCGGTGTAGAAGTTGGAACAGAGAAGGCATGGGAACTCTGTGATAAGTATAATCTGCCTCGTATGATCTATGTAACTGAGATGGATGTGGATGACGCCAGCTTCCGTCAGATTGTAGAAGATCTTACCGAAAAGTATGGAAAAGTAATCGCACCACATTTCTCACCGATCCGTGAGAATGAAAAGCTGGTGGGATATGTCAATATCATCAAGAATGCAGGAAGAAGATACACCGGTATCAGCCAGAGAGAAGAGTGCGAGATCCCGGATTACTGCATGGAATATGTAGAGAAGTATCGTGAGAAATTACTGGAGTCAGTAGCTGAGACCAGTGATGAATTCATGGAGAGATATTTTGCAGGCGAAGAGTTCTCGGTAGAAGAGATTCGTGCAGCCATGCGTACAGAAGTTATGGAAGGAACCATCGTACCGGTAGCTATGGGATCGAATGTTCAGGCACAGGGTGTTGCGAATCTCCTGTCTGACATCGTAAGATTCTTCCCGAGTCCGGATTACAGAGAGTGTATCGGTGTGAACCGTACGACGAACGAGATGTTTGAAGGTCATTATAACTTCTCATCTCCGAAGACAGCATATGTATTTAAGACAATGGTAGACCCATTTATCGGTAAATACTCTTTCATCAAGGTATGTTCCGGTGTATTAAAGGGTGATGATGTCATGTACAATGCATCTTCTGAGACAGAGGAGAAGCTTGGCAAGATCTATACTATGAGCGGTAATAAGCCGATGGAAGTCAGCGAGATGTTTGCCGGAGATATCGGCGCTATCGCTAAGCTGTCACCGAATACCAAGACCGGTGATACACTTTCTACCAAGAACAATCAGGTACTCTATGGCAAGACCGATTATTCTAAGCCGTATACATATATGAAGTATGTATGTAAGAACAAAGGTGATGAGGATAAGGTATCTCAGGCTCTGCAGAAGATGATGGCTGAGGATGTAACTGTGAAGGTAGTGAATGACAGCGAGAACCGTCAGACACTGCTGTATGGTATGGGTGACCAGCATCTGGAAGTGATCGCAAGTAAGCTGGCATCCAGATACAAATGTGAGATTACACTGGAGACACCAAAGGTTGCATTCCGTGAGACCATTAAGAAGAAATCTGACGTAGATACCAAGTATAAGAAACAGTCCGGCGGACATGGACAGTATGGACATGTTAAGATGCGTTTCGAGCCATCCGGAGATCTGGAGACACCATATGTATTTGAGGAAGAAGTAGTCGGAGGAGCAGTTCCGAAGAATTACTTCCCTGCAGTAGAGAAGGGACTTCAGGAATCTGTACTCAAGGGACCTCTTGCCGGATATCCGGTAGTTGGCGTGAAAGCTGTTCTTTACGATGGATCTTACCATCCGGTAGACTCATCTGAGATGGCATTCAAGACCGCTACGATCCAGGCATTTAAGAAAGGGGTTATGGAAGCTGGACCGGTACTTCTGGAGCCAATCGCTTCTGTGAAGGTTACCGTACCGGATGATTATACCGGTGATGTTATGGGTGATCTGAATAAGCGCCGCGGTCGTGTACTTGGCATGAATCCGGTTGGAAGCGGCAAGACTGTAATCGAGGCAGATGTGCCGATGACAGGTATGTTCGGATATTGTACCGTACTCCGCTCTATGACAGGAGGAAGAGGAACTTACGAATATGAATTTGCACGCTACGAACAGGCTCCGTCTGATGTACAGGAAGCTGAGATTGCCAAACGCGCAGAGGAATAATCGAAGCGCTAGATTGCAGAATATAAGCGGATAGAATAAATGCTATAAAGGATATGCTCTTTTGAGGGCATATCCTTTTTAAATGCCTTGCTTCATGTTATAATGTGTTCATTGCAAAGAGAAAGGAAATTATTGATATGAAGAAATCAAGAAAAATTGCGATAGTAATCGGTGTGATCCTGCTGATCGGCATCTATTACTACGTTACACTTCCGGCTATTAATATTCATTCTGTGGACACGTGGTTTTATATGGCAGGACTGATCGTATTTATCCTGGTGTTTTACATCATCAGGAAGCGGATGCGTCCGACAGAGATCCGGGAATCCAAACCGGCGAAGACGATGCTTACCGTGCTTCTGGCAGTAGGAGTTGTGTATCTGATCGGTTCGATCCTGTCTTCTCCAATTGTAAATGCAAAGAAATATCAGAAGCTACTGAAAGTAGAAAAGGGAACATTTACAGACGATGTGAAAGAAGTGTCATTTGACAGTGTGCCGCTTCTGGATAAGGATACTGCGGAGATCCTTGGCGACCGTAAGATGGGAAGCATGGTTGATATGGTATCGCAGTTCGAAGCGGATGACATATATACACAGATTAACTATAAAGAGCGTCCGGTGCGTGTGACTCCGCTGAAATATGCAAGCTTTATCAAATGGCTCACCAATCAGTCAGATGGTATTCCGGCATATATCCGGATCGATATGGCAAGCCAGAATACGGAGCTTGTGAAGCTGGATCAGGGCATCAAGTATTCTACAAGCGAATATCTGAACCGGAACATTTACCGGCATCTGCGTTTCCGTTACCCGACAGCGATTTTTGATGAACTGAGTTTCGAGATCGATGATAAGGGCGTACCGTACTGGGTAGCACCGGTGAAGAAATTCAATATCGGACTTTTTGGCGGTGAGACGGTTGGAAGCGTTGTGTTGTGTAATGCGGTGACCGGAGAATGCAAGTCGTACAAGATTGACGATGTACCGCAGTGGGTAGACCGGGCTTATTCCGCAGACCTGCTGGTAGAATTATTTGATTATTACGGAACGCTAAAACATGGTTTTCTTAACAGTATTCTTGGCCAGAAGGACTGCCTGAAGTCTACAGATGGATATAATTATCTGGCAATGGATGACGATGTGTGGATGTACACGGGCGTAACTTCCGTAAATGGCGATCAGTCCAACGTGGGATTTGTACTTGCAAATCAGAGAACCATGGAGACCAGATATTATGAAGTAGAAGGTGCGACCGAGGCGGCTGCCATGGAGTCGGCGGAAGGTCAGGTGCAGAACTTGAAATACACGGCGACATTTCCATTACTTTTGAATCTGCAGGGCGAGCCGACATATTTCATTGCCTTGAAGGATGATGCGGGTCTTGTGAAGAAGTATGCACTGGTAAATGTGCAGAAGTATCAGATTGTGGCGATCGGGGATACAGTCAGTCAGTGCGAGGAAAATTATCTGGAGCTGCTCTATACAAATGGTGTTAAAGAGACAGAGAAAGATACCAGAGAAGTGCAGACGATCACGGGCAAGATTACGAAGATTGCACAGGCAGTTGTAGATGGAAATTCACATTATTATCTGATGATCGAAGAATCAGATGAAATCTTCGATGTATCGGTTGCAGATTATATCGATGTGATCCGTTATGATGTGGGGCAGGAAGTTAGTCTTGAATACAAAAAAGGAGACACAACTAACACGGTATTATCGGTAAACTAAGACGGCCTTATTGATAAAATGTATCGATATTGCAAGTTAGGCTTGAGCAACATGATGTGTGTGCAGTAAGGTAAGTTGTAATCAAAAGTAATTCAATTAAAATATATTTTACACAGGAGGTTTTTACTATGGCAGACATTAAGAAAATTGGTTTATTTGCAGGTGGAGTTTTATTTGGATCAGCAGGAATCAAAGCACTTTCAAGTAAGGATGCTAAGAAAGTATACACACAGGGAACAGCAGCAGTGCTCCGTGTAAAGGATTGCCTGATGAAGACAGCAACTAACGTTCAAGAGAATGCTGAGGATATTCTTGCAGAAGCTAAGCAGATCAACAAAGACAGAGAAGAAAGCGAAGCTGAAGAAGTGCTTGAAGCAGAAGCAATTGAAGAGACTACAGTAGAAGAATAGGATTAATAGGATAGAGGCGTTTATATATGAAGTTCATAATTAAGCATGAGATCAAAGGAAGAATTCGTGTCCATGCTGTGCAACGCAAGATGACGATGCAGGAAGCCGACATTCTTTGCTATTACCTGGAACAGACGCCGGGAGTGACAAAGGTAAAGGTGTATGAACAGACGGGAGATGCCACGGTTGAATATCAGGGCGGTCGGGAAGAGATTCTTGACCGCTTTCGATCATTCTCCTATGATGTATCGGTGCCGGACAGCGTACTGGAAAGTTCAGGACGTGCACTGAATGCAGAGTATAAGGAGAAACTGATCTACAGTGTGGCAAGAAGAGCTGTGATGAAATGGCTGGTACCGTGTTCAATTACCAATGTTATTACGACAGTTAAGTCCATCAAATATCTGGCAGCAGGTGTCAGATGTCTTGCGAAAGGTAAGCTGGAAGTGCCGGTACTGGATGCGACAGCAATTGGAGTATCTGTATTACGGAGAGACTTCGGTACAGCAGGATCCGTCATGTTCCTGTTGGGAATCGGCGAGATTCTGGAAGAGTGGACACATAAGAAATCTGTCGGTGACCTGGTACGAAGTATGTCATTGAACATTTCCAAGGTATGGCTGAAGACGGAAGATGGAAAAGAAGTACTGGTGGATGCAGAGACCATCCAACAGGGAGATCAGATTGTGGTACATATGGGCAACCAGATCCCATTTGATGGAGTGGTAGTATCCGGCGAGGCAATGGTGAATCAGGCATCTCTTACAGGAGAACCGCTTCCGGTTCAGAAGAATGCAGAGAAATATGTCTATGCAGGAACCGTACTGGAAGAGGGAGAACTGGTCATCCGTGTTGCTGCACAGAGCGGTGCGACCCGTTACGAGAAGATCGTTACCATGATCGAAGAATCTGAGAAAATGAAGTCTGCGATCGAGAGCAAAGCATCTCATCTGGCAGACAGACTGGTGCCGTATACATTCCTGGGAACAGGTCTGGTATGGCTGTTTACACGTAATATCACCAAGACATTATCTGTATTGATGGTTGACTTTTCGTGTGCATTGAATCTTGCAATGCCGGTTACCGTATTGTCCGCAATGAGAGAGTCCAGTGACCATCATATTACGGTCAAAGGCGGTAAATACCTGGAAGCACTTTCAGAAGCTAAGACGATCGTATTTGACAAGACAGGTACACTGACAAAGGCACAGCCGGTATTCCGCGAGGCAGTGCCGTTTGGCGGCAATGATGCAGAAGAGATGCTGCGTATCGCTGCGTGTCTGGAAGAGCATTTCCCTCATTCTATGGCGAAAGCCGTGGTGCAGGCTGCTAAGGACAGAAATCTGACACATGAGGAAATGCATTCCAAGGTTGATTATATTGTGGCACACGGTATCGCATCACATATCGGTGAGAAGAAAGTTGTGCTGGGAAGCTATCATTTTGTATTTGAAGATGAGCAGTGTGCACTGCCGGAGAATGAGAAGGAACGCTTTGACCAGATCTCGGATGAGTGTTCCAGACTGTATCTGGCGATCGACCATCAACTGGCAGCAGTCATCTGTATCGAAGATCCAATCCGCCCGGAGGCAGCAGAGGCGATTCGGAAGCTGCATGAAGCCGGATTTGAGAAGATCGTTATGATGACAGGAGACAGTGAGCATACTGCAAGAGCGGTAGCAAAAGAAGTCGGCGTGGATGCTTATTATTCCGAAGTCCTTCCGGAGGACAAGGCTGCTTTTGTTCAGAAAGAGAAAGACGCAGGTAATAAGGTCGTAATGATCGGTGACGGAATCAATGATTCACCGGCACTGTCAGCATCCGATGTAGGTATCGCTATCAGCGATGGCGCAGAGATTGCAAGAGAGATCGCAGACATCACGATTGCAGCAGATGACCTGATGGAACTGGTACAGCTGAAGAAGCTGAGCAATGCTATGATGAAGCGTATTAACCGTAATTACCGACTGATCGTAGGTATCAATGGAAGTCTGATCGGACTTGGCGTGGCAGGAGTAATCCAGCCGGCAATGTCAGCACTTCTTCACAATACATCAACACTTATGATTGGTTTGGAAAGCATGAGAAATCTATTACCAGAAGAGTAACATTATTGCACAAAAAAGTCACTGTATCGGGAATCCGGTACAGTGACTTTCTACGTTCATATCAACATATTCAATTGAATTAGTTCAAGAATGTGCATCCTTCGTAAGCATCGCCTGTCAGGCTGTCCTTTTCAGCGCTGAGGCTTACATAGAAGTCGATTCCACATTCAGCAGAGAGCTGTTTCAGTCGTGTGATAAATCCAGGAACATCTTCCAGATTAATTCCAGTATGCTTCATCAGTCCATCGATGAATACGCATTCCAGATCGAGGTTGCTGCTGTACATACCATATAAGAAACCAATGTATTCGTCAGCATTATTGATAGCCGGGTAATCATCCATACATACAACACGGATATCAAATCCAACACCTCTGGTGTCGCGGTGGCTGTTCTTTAAAAATACAAGATTGCCCTTGCATGCTTTTACCTGCTCGTTAGCGAGTTCCATCATCTTCTGTGTTTTTCCGCTGCCCTTTGGACCTGCTAATAAATTTACCATGGGAAACAACTCCTTTATGT